>CAXNFJ010000241.1:0-4337 GCA_964201165.1 Desulfomicrobium sp. | reverse complement strand
GAGCCGGTTCTGGCCGCCCGGTGCATGAGCCAGCTCTGCGCCTCATCCAGAAGCATCTCCAATCCAGGGGTCTTGAGCTTTGGCCTACTGGTTTCGGCCATCGGTCAATCCGCGCCGGGAGAGCACCTTCCGTCCGAATGCATCATGATTCGCTCCGCCCTGCTGCAGGGGCTGCCTGAAAAACTGCCCACCAACACACCCGAAGAGTTCATCATCGCCCTTGGCTTGCTGCCATCGCGGCAGCACATGCGGACCCTCATGGCCATGGATTGCTACATGTACCCGGCGGATGCCACTCTCCGGACGCTGCGCCAGATCAAGACACTGCGCAAACTCGGACGACACCAGGAAGCCGCGCTCCTGGCCCAAACCCTGGTCGCAGAGCCGTAACATCAGTCCAGTTCACGGCAATCCGCGGCCATGGCGGCCAATGCTTCCCGATACCCGGCACCGAGTCTTTGCGTAAGATAGCGGAGCTCCGCCGCGGCCGCCTTTTGCATGAAACCATCCACTTCGCGCGCCGTGGAGTGATAGACGTGCCGAAGAACGGCCTGATGATCGACCACACAAGCGAATCCAAGCTCCTGGGCACGACTCGAAAACCAGACGTCCACGCCGTAGCCGTAGGCATTGTCCTCAAAATCGATGCCACCCGCCTTGCGCCAGAACTCCACATTCACAAGGGGGGCAATACCGTCCACATAACGAACCAGACGAAATTGCCCACCCTTTCGGGCGACCATCTGCGGATGATAGGGATTTCGTGTGACTGCGGGGGAATAGACTCCCACGGGACCAGCCAGACGCTCGGCCCGGGCCAATCGCAACGCGGCCCGTTCCACCAGCGGGGACGAGCCGACAAAGGTCACATCGTTGTTCAAAAACCAGACGTGGGATGCGCCCTGGTCGGCCAGAGTCCGCATGACACGCTCAAACGCGCCGGCCCAATAAAGATTGTGTTCAGACCGCATCCAGGCACCCGCATAGGGTTCCGGACTCGCATTATCGAAGACCAGGATTTCATCCTTGCGCAACGGATCGGAGGCCAGCAATTGCTGGTGAATATTTCTTGTGCGGGACACCGGTCCGTAATGCAGAATCACCACGAACAAACGTTTCATGATTGGCCACCCTCTCGCGCCAAACATGCACCACTCTTTCTACCACCAATGGCAACGATCACGGAACAGATCCGTCCGCTGCGAGAAACATGGCTTCGATCTGCCTCTGTTGCATCTCACGCCCATAGCTGCGGATTGCTCTCGCGCAGCTGTCCTGAATCGAGCCATGCGCATCACCTTGTTGAAGACACACCTCCACAGCCCGCTCCAATCCCAAAGCCGCGCCCAGCACATCCCCGTCCGCCGACCACCAGCCGCTGCCGCCCCAGGGCACATCACGCAATGCATATCCATGCGGCGCATATCCGTGCGGCTCGAACTGGCGCATGTAATCCCAGCCGCCAAAGCCGGTGAAACCAGCGCACAGGCAGCCGCAGGCCATGGCCTCCAAGGGCGGCAGTGGGCAGCCTTCCGGGAATCCGGTAATCAGGAAAATATGACAGGAGCGTAGCGCCTCGGCCACGCCGGAGCGGTCCAGGCCGTGGATCGGGATCCATTCCACCCCTGCGCGCGGGTTTCGCTCTTCGAAGATGCGCCGGATGTGCTCGGCCAGAGCCTTGTTCTTGCGCGGCATGAAGCCGATGCGCATTGGCCCGTCCGGTTTTGCGACAGGCGGAAAAAATAATGTCGAATCAATGGCAGGACGCAGAATACCCGGTCGTTTGCCCAGGACCTGCTCCATATGCCAGGCCACCGGGTCGGACACGGCCAGGAACTCCACGGGCAGATCCCGCCAGCGCACTCCCGGCTCCAGACCGTGGAAGAGATAGGACCAGTTCTGGCAGTAGACCAGAGTGCGGCATCCGCGCCTCAGCCCCAGCACCAGGGCGTTGGGCCAGCCCTCGGGCACCACGTAGGTATCCCCAGTCGTCATACCCGCCGCGCCGGCCTTGACCCAAGGCAATCCCGCGCACTCGGCTCCGCCCGGCGGATCGTCCCAGTACAAAATACCGCCCAACCTGCCCAGAGTCTGCAACTGCCGGGCAATCTGCAGAAGCACCATGCACCCACCGGACATGGCCTTGAGGGGCGGATAGAAAATCCATGTTTTCATGAGCCAAGCCCCGAGCCAGACCTGGTGCGGGTCATACCGCAAAGAAATAATGACACCATGCCCTCAGCTGAGCAAAAAAAAGGCCAGCGACACAAGTCTGCATGAACACCCGACACCCGGGCCTCGCGGCTCAGACCTGTTACGACACTTCCGTAACGGAACTTCCGTAACGAACCAGCATCCACCCCTTCCCCGCCCCGAAAAAAAGGCCACGCAAAACGCATGGCCTCAAATCAATCCCCCTTACTCGGGTCAAGGGGCGCGCCCCTTGCAGGGCACGGGGCAGCGCCCCGCTCTTCCCCCCTACTTCTCGTCCTTGGCCCGGATCTCGGCGCGCTTGATCTTGCCGCTGATGGTCTTGGGCAGTTCCTTCACGTAGTCGATGATGCGCGGGTATTTGTAGGGCGCAGTCACTTTCTTGACGTGATCCTGCAGCTCCTTGGTCAGGGCCGCAGACGGCTCGTAACCTGCGGCCAGGGTGATCGTGGCCTTGACGGCCTGGCCCCGGTCGGGATCGGGCACGCCGGTCACGGCCGCTTCGATCACGGCCGGATGGGTGATGAGCGCGCTCTCGACCTCGAAGGGGCCGATGCGATAACCGGAGCTCTTGATCAGGTCGTCGATACGGCCCAGAAACCAGAAATACCCGTCCTCATCCATCCAGGCCTTGTCGCCGGTGCGGTAATAGCCCCCGGTCATGACGCTGGCGGTCTTGGCCTCATCCAGCAGGTAACAGCTGAAGAGACCCGCCGGACGCGTGGGCTCGATGCGGATGCAGATCTCCCCTTCCACGCCGGGGGGACAGGGCTCGTCGTTCTCGTCAAGGAGCACGATATCCCAGCCCGGACAGGGCCTGCCGATGGAACCGGCCTTGGGCTTCATGAAGGGGAAGGTCGCGATCTGCAGGGTGGTCTCGGTCTGGCCGTAGCCTTCGTAGATGGGCATGCCCATTTTTTCCACCCAGGTCTCGAACACGCTGTCATTGAGCAGTTCACCGGCAGTGGTGCAATGCTTCAGCGCCGAAAGATCGTAGGCGCCCAAATCCTCGCGGATCAGGAACCGATAGATCGTCGGTGGCGCGCAGAAATTGGTGACCTTGTGCTGGGCGATGATCCGCAGCAACCGGGCGGGTTCAAACTTGCCTCGAAAATCCCAGACAAAGACCACGCCCCCGGCCAGCCACTGCCCATAAAACTTGCCCCACACGGACTTGGCCCAGCCCGTGTCGGCCACGGTCAGATGCAGGTTGCCGGGTTCGATGTCATGCCAGTACGAAGCGGTCATGACATGGCCGAAGGGATAATTGAAATTGTGCAGGACCATCTTCGGATGTCCCGTGGTGCCGGAAGAGAAAAAAATGGTCGCCGGATCCTCGCCGCAGGCCGCATCGGCCGGACGCGGACAGGAAGGGGACGCCTGGTCCACGAGCTGCGAAAAACTGTGCCAATTTCCTTCGGCCTGCGAAAGACCCGCCATGACGAGGACACTCAGGGACGGGCAATCGCACTGCGCCGCTTCCACGGTGGTCCGCACGGAGGTGTCGACAATGGCCCCTTTGATGGACGCAAAATTCACCCGGTACGCAATGTCCTTGGCGGTCAACAGGGCCGGGGACGGCACGCCCAGCGCGCCGAGTTTGTGCAGGGCGAGCATGACGCTCCAGAATTCCACCCGGCGGTGCAGGATGATCATGACTTTGTCGCCACGCCCGATGCCTAAGCCTCGCAGGGCATTGGCCAGACGGCTGGACTGCTCGGAAAAATACCCGAAAGTGTATTCACGGCGGACATCGGCGTCATCCACATGAACCATGGCCAGACGCGCCGGGTCGTGAGCGGCCGTGGCGTCGACCATGTCAAAGGCGAAATTGTACTTGTCGGGAATATGCAGAGAAAAAGAGGCTTGAAAATCTTCATAGGACGAAGGGCGCAGCTTTGTATTCATGAGTACTCCAGAGTAGTGACGGATTTGATTTTTCGGCTGACTGCTTTCGGGGCCAGGCAGGAGGTCTGACCCCTAGGGAAACACTGATTAAATCATTTTCGTCTGGGTCCTAACCTGCTAAATTCCTTTTCAGACAAGCATCTGGAGGAAATGATGAACCGTCAGGTAAGTTTTTCTGAACTGGAGTATGGCACCAAGAAAAGAGTAACCCGGCGCGA
>CAXNFJ010000240.1:0-4337 GCA_964201165.1 Desulfomicrobium sp. | reverse complement strand
GGAGGCTTGAGTGTCCCGTGCAGTCCATAATGGCGGGGGCTGGCGGTCAATTCGGCCAGGCGTTCGGAGGAAATGTGCGCAATCCGGGGTTGAGGAATGCCTTGTCCGGTCCGGGCGCAACGGCCCAGAATCGTGGCGCACTGGACTTCCAGAGCACTCCCCTGCGGCGGGGCGAAATAGATGGCGTATCTGGCGTCAGGCATGGCGAATCCTACATGATTTTTCGACCTTCGCGCCACACTGAGATAACCACGGGCACTTCGTCTACCATGCGCACCCGCACGAGGTCGGCGCGTTTGCCCGGAACCAGCTCGCCCCGGTCAACAAGGCCCAGAGCCCGGGTTGGATTGGCCGTGACCGTGCGCAGCGTCCGGTGCAGTGGGAGATCCAGTTTTTGGGACATGACGAAGGGCGCCTGGAGCAGGCTCGCCGGCATGTAGTCCGAAGACAGGATGTCGATCAGATCCTGTCCGGCCATCTCGAGCGCCGAGACGTTGCCGGAATGGGATTCGCCGCGCACAACGTTGGGCGCGCCCATGACAATGGCCAGATCCAATTCCCTGGCCCGGCGGGCGGCCTCGCGGGTGGTCGGGAACTCCGCGATCCTCATGCCCAGGCGCGCCGTTTCCTCCACGTGTTCGACCGTGGTGTCGTCGTGGCTGGCCAGGGGCAGATTGCGCTCGCGGCACAGACCCAGGATCGTTTCCCGGTTGGGTTCGGCGTGGCTGGCCTGTACTGTCCGCAGACGCTCAATTTCGCTTAGCAACTCCTCGTCGGTCCATTTCTTGTCGGCATGGAAGGACCGGTATTTTTCCAGGTCGCTCCACTGCCGCTGTCCGGGCGTGTGGTCCATGATGGACACCAGCCGCAACTGGTCATGATCCATGACGGACGTGAACATCTCGACCACGGCCTTGTCGGCCAATTCACAGCGGATGTGCAGCAGGTGGTCGGCCCGCAGCAGGTCGTTGCGGCTGGCCTGTTCCAGCGCTTCAAGGGTGCAGGCGAAGATTTCCCGGCGCATGCGTTTGGCGCTGAATTCTCCCGCGCTGACCGCGTCGAGGACCGTGGTGATCCCGGCGCCGACCATGTGCATGTCATGGGCCATGATGGCGGTGAGGCTGGTCGGCCAGCGCACTCCGGAGCGTGGGAGAAAGTGCTTTTCGATGTTGTCGGTGTGGATTTCCACCAGGCCCGGCAGCAAATAGTCGCCCTCGAAGTCCAGGACTCCGGAAATGGATGCGGGCGAGCCCATGTCCTCGATGAGACCGGCCCGGGCCGAGAGGGAGCCGTGGATAACTCCGCTTGGGGTGACCATGCGGGCGTTGGTGCAGCAGAGAGATGGCATAGTTGGTTTTTCCGGTTCAGACAAAGAGTTTGCGCAGGCGTTGGGACACGAGATCGATGGCGGTCACGGAGAGGATGATGAAGATCATGATGGCGCAGGTCTGGGCAAAATAGAAACCGCGGATCATTTCCCACAGCACCACGCCGATTCCCCCGGCGCCGACGATGCCGAGCACGGTGGCGGAGCGGACATTGGATTCGAAGCGATACAGGGAATAGGAGATCCACAGGGGCAGAACCTGCGGAATGACGCCGAAAAGCACTTCCTCCAGGATGCTCGCCCCGGTGGAGCGGATGCCTTCCACGGGCTGGGGGTCGATGGCTTCCACGGCCTCGGAAAAGAGCTTGGCCAGCACGCCCGTGGTGTGCACCCAGAGCGCCAGCACTCCGGCGAAGGGGCCAAGGCCGACGGAGACCACGAAAAGCATGGCGAAGACCACCTCATTGATGGCCCGGCACGCATCCATGATGCGGCGGATGGGCTGGTAAACCCACCAGGGCGCGATGTTTTCGGAGCTCAGGATTCCGAACGGGACGGCGCAGACCACGGCCAGGAACGTGCCCCAGACCGCAAGATGAAAAGTGACGATGATTTCTTCGACATAGATCCGCCAATCCGAGAAATCCGGCGGGAAAAAGTCGGCGGCCAGGGTGGCCATATTGCCGGAATCCTTGATCAGGGCCATGGGCCGCATGTCCGCTCCCTCCCAGGACCAGGCCAATACTGCCAGGATGATCGCCCAGCCGAGCAGGGAAAGGACGGACGACTGCATGGTTCGCGGAGGTCGGGTATTGATGAGTAGCGTATTCTGAGCGGTCATGAATGCGTCCTTGAATGTGCGGCCGGCGAAAAGATCACCGGCCGCATGGAATGGAGAGAGCTAGATTTTCGCCTTGATGGCTTCGAGCTTGGCGTCGATTTCAGCGAGTTTTTTGGTTTTGTCTTCGGCGGAGATGGTCGTGTCGCCTTCCACCTTGATGCGGCTCTTGAAGAGTTCGAGCTGGCGGATAGGCAGGAGCTGGTCATTGGTGGAATCCTTGAAAGGAGCCCAGCCCAGAGCGGCCAGGACTGCTTTTTCGTTTTCCTTGCCCGTGGTTCCGTAGGTCATGATGAAGTTTTTGATCTTGGTCTTGGTCGCTTCGGGCAAATCCTTGCGCCACACCAACGGATCGCTGGGGATCAGCGGGGAGGTCCACACGACCTTGATCAGTCCGCGCTTGTCCGGATGGGTTTTTTCCAGCTTGGCCAGATTTTCGCTGTTGTTGGTGGCCACGTCGACCTGCTTGTTGGCCACGCTCAGGGCGTTGGTCTCATGGTTGGCGCTGACCGTGTTCTTGAAGGTCTTTTTGGGATCGACGTTGTTCTTTGCGAACACATAGTAGCCGGGCACCAGGAAGCCCGAGGTGGAATTGGGGTCGCCGTTGCCGAAGGACAGGCCGCCGGCGGCCTTGAGCACATCCTCAAGGGTATTCAGCGGAGAATCCTTGTGCACGATCAGGTGGGAATAATAGCCGGGGGTGCCGTCGGCGGGCACGGTCTGGGCGAAGATTTCGCCATCGGCGCGATCAACGGCTTCCATGGCGCTCTTGTTGCCGTACCAGGCCACCTGGACCTTGTTGAAGCGCATCCCTTCGATGATTCCGGCGTAATCCGAGGCGAAGAAGGCATTGATCTTGAGGCCCGTGGCCTTTTCCATTTCGGCCAGGAAGGGTTCCCAGTCTTTTTTCAGGTTCATGGCCGCTTCGGTGGAAATGATTCCGAAGTTGATTTCCGTGATTTCGGCGAACACGGTCTGCGCGCTGAACAACGCCAGAAAGATGACCAGTCCACTCAGTTTGCGAATCATGTGCTACTCCTTTGAAGTGTGTATGGTTCATGCCGCGGCGGGAGCCGTCGCGGATTTACGGTGCAGGGGGTTTTGGTGGCGCATGGCGTTGTCGACCGCCGGGGAGAAAAGTTCCTCGGTCTCCGAACCATAGATTTCTTTCAGGAAGGATGGCGTCAAGGCGGAGCTCGGTCCGTCGTAAACGATGCGGCCGTGGCGCAGGGCGATGGTCCGGGGGCAGTAGCGGATGGCGTATTCGACCTGATGCAGGGACACGACCACGGTGATTTTGTCCTCGCGGTGGATCTGGGCCAGGATGTCCATGACCACGCGGGACGATTCGGGGTCCAGGGAGGCGATGGGTTCGTCGGCCAGCAGGACCCGCGCCCGCTGGGTCAGGGCGCGTGCGATGGCCACTCGTTGCTGCTGGCCGCCGGACAGGGTCGAGGCCCGCTGCCAGGCCTTGTCGGCCATGCCGACGCGGGCCAGGGATTCCATGGCCAGACGCCGCTCCGTGGGCGGAAAGAGGTTGGACACCGCCCGCCAGGTGGGGGTGCGGCCCAGGGCGCCCATGAGCACGTTGGTCATGACCGACAGGCGGTCCACCAGATTGAACTGCTGAAAGATGACGCCGACTTCGGTGCGCACCTTGCGGGCGTTGGCGGACAGGCGCCCGTCACGTTGCATGATGTGGCTCAGCACCTCGATCTGCCCGCAACTGCCCGGATCGCAGCACATGAGGCCGGAGATGCAGCGCATGAGCGTCGATTTGCCCGAACCGGACGAGCCGATGAGGGCGATCATCTCGCCGCTCTCGATGGAGGCGCTCACGTTGTCGAGTCCCTTGGTGTTCTTGAAGGTCTTGGTCAGTTGTTTGATCTGAATCATGGGTGTTCCCTCGTGTTTAACATTCACTAGAAAACCTCTGTGACGGGATCATGTCCGAGCCATGACAATTCAGCCGCGAGTCCAGCGGACACGTTCTGGTGTCGAAGAGCCGAATTCGTTAGCGGGCGCCGTGTGGATTCTTTGCAGGAGCCTGAAATTCAGGATTCGGAGGAATGGAGACAACTCGTGGCGTTGGCTTTGCGGCAAAATTTCAAAGGCCGTCATTGCGGGGCGTGAACTTTGGGCGTGAGGCCCAGCAACGCGATGCAGGAGACA
>CAXNFJ010000239.1:0-4359 GCA_964201165.1 Desulfomicrobium sp. | reverse complement strand
CGTCAACAACACTGATCCTTTATGACACGAAAAAAAAATATGCAAAAGTTCTTGACAAAAAAGAACAGGACACGGTGCCTAAACCTTCTGGCCGCATGACGGGCAGAACTTAAAGTCATCCCTGGTCACCGGAGCCTCGCAGGTCGGGCATTTCCGGGGCGCGGGCACCAGCTTGACCAGGAGTTCGCCTTCCTTGACAGGCACCATTTTCTTGTCTTCCTGATAGTCGGCAAACTTGAGCACGCGCTCCACCATGCCGTCCACAGGAGCAAGAATGGATTTTTCCTGCTTCATGATGGAAATGTTGAAAAGCTCCTCGCCCTTTTTGACCATGTCACCCGGCTTGACATGCACAACCCACAGATCGCCGCTGGAAGGCGAACCAACCTGGTACGGATCGTGTGAATCGGCCATCTCCACCCCTGCGTCGTCTTTGCCTGTGGCCTCGGCCACCTTGACCTGCAGGGCAAAGGATTCGGAATCAAGGGCATAGGAGACCAAGCTCATGCCATGGTCATCGGGACGCGAAACATGCTGCATGGACAGCACATGGTGCTTGCCCTGACTATCCTTGAACATAGCCTCGTCCCCGGCTTTGAGGCCCTCGAACCAAACATGCAGGGGCAGGCGGTTGCAATCGCCATATTTACCCACAAACTTGACGGTATTCAAAGCATCGCCGGGATGGCTCAAATACATGACCAACTCTTCCTCGGTGGGTGTGCGGCCGATATGCTCACCCAAGGCGAGCTGTTCCTTGGCCAGGTCCACATCCAGGAGTGTCGTCAGAGGGGAAGATTCGGTCCGCCGGGCAATGGCCTCCCGGTAATCCGGTCCAAAGGCGGATTCATAAACCCAATCCGGAGGAAATCCCAGAGGCAGACGTCCGAACTTGCCCACGAGCAGATCGCGGAAAGCGTCGTTGGCATCCTGATAAATATGCAAACGCTCAGTTCGTGTCTCTTCATTCAACATTTCCTCGGGCTGGGTCACGACCTGATCGAGAACCGTCAAAAGTTTGCGCACTCCACGGCGGCCACCGCGCTTGTAGGCTCCGGTCACGGCCAGAAAGGCCGTGTTCCAGGTGATCTGGGAACCGGGCGTGACATCGTGGTAGCGCACGATCTTGCGGATTCCGGCCAGAAACTTGAGCATGAAGGGCAAGAGGTGGATGTAGCCCTGCTTCATGGCCCCTTCCTGGGACGACGATGTCGCGCCACCGGGCATGCCGTGCTCGATGACGTCATAGTCGATGCCCTGGAAATACGGGGCGGTATAGCGGTCGTAGTAGGGCATGATCTGCTTCAGCACGAAACCGGTGGTGCGGATCATGTCCTTGTTCAGGTTGGTCTTGAGCCCCAGTTCCTCGATATAGGCCGCCGTGGAAAGGACCTCGCCCTGGCCGTACCAGCGCACCGAGGCGCCGATGGCCGTGTCCACGATATGCGCCCCGGCCTTGGCCGCCGCGGCCACGGCGGGAACAAAGAGGCCATCGGTGTAATGCCGATGCGAATGGATGATCAGTTCAGGATATCCCTTGCGGATTGCGGACACCAGTTCGGTCATGAACACGGGCGGACAGACTCCGGCCATGTCTTTCAGCCCCAGAATGATCAGGCTCTCGGCCTTCTTCTTGGAACACCCCGCCACCTGGGCGGTCATGTCGATGATTTCCTGCACCACGCCCATGTAATGCGGGACATCAAAACCCTTGGCCCAGGACAGGGAGATGGCCGGTTCCCAGATGTTCTTCTTGGAACTCAAGGCCACCTCGGCAAAGGGGCGCATGTTTTCGATGTGGTTCAGGAAATCGAAACAGCGGACGACGTCGTAATGCTCGCAGACCATTTCGCCGGTGCGGCGCATGATGTTGCGCGGCAAGGGCTTGTAGCCGAGCACGTTGGTCGAGCGAATCAGAATCTGCTTTAAGGTCTTGGGAGCGAATTCGTTCCACTCCCGGGCCTCGGAGAAGGGGTAGGTCATGTTGGCCAGCATGGCCACGTGGAAATGCGCGCCGCCGCCGTTCTCCAGGGAGAAGAACCCGCAATTGTCCAGATAGGGGCCGATGATGCGGTCTTCGGCCAGCCGGAAACGGTTGCCCGAATTGGACTGCGTGATGTCGCGGGTGGTCGTGTCCGAAAAATGGACGTGGTCGGAATCGCGGATGTAGGACAGGATCGCGTCCCGGTCTCCGCGCGGGTAGGGGTACTCATAATATTCGGGTTCGATGCGGGGCAGGGACGGCCTGAATGAGTCCATGCGCTTGCCTTCCCGGGTGCGATACTCTCCGAGCTTGACGTGCGGATTGTAGCCATGGGCCGAAATCTCGGCCACCAGCCTGGACAACCGCACGGCTTCGGACTCCTTGTCCATGTAGTGCATGAGTTCAGGCGTGTTGGCCACGAAATTGGTGTCATAGTCGCCGCTGCGAAAGCGCGGATGGGCGATGATCTGGCGGTGGAACTGGATCGTGGTCTTGATGCCGCCGATGACGTACTCACCCAAGGCGCGCTCCATGATGCCCAGGACCTTGGTCCACTCCGGCCCGTAGGCAATGAGCAGGGCCGCGGCCGAATCGTATTGCGACGGAAATTCATATCCGCTGCAGACGCAGGAATCCACGCGCACGCCGGGGCCGCCCGGGGACATGTAACGGGTGATGCGCCCGGCATTGGGGTTGAAGTCCTGCTGCGGGTCTTCGCAGTTGATGCGGACCTGCATGACATGGCTTTGCGGCTTGCAGTTCTCATCGGTCAGACGCAGTCTGGACCCGAAGGCCACGGCAATCTGTTCCTCGACCAGGTCGATGCCATAGCGGCATTCGGTGATGCCGTGCTCCACCTGCAGCCGGGTGTTGACCTCGATCAGGTAGGCCCGCCCGCTCGCGTCCACCAGAAATTCAACCGTGCACAGGGAATGATAGCCCACGGCGCGGACCAGCTGGCGGGAATACTCCTTGAGTTGGTCGCGCAACTCCAGGGTCATGCCCGGCCAGGGGGAGGGAGTGATCTCGACCAGCTTCTGGTGGTTGCGCTGCACCGTGCAGTCGCGCTCGTCGAAGGCGAAGACGTTGCCGTACTTGTCGGCGATGACCTGGATTTCAATGTGCCGGATCGAGGTCAGCAGACGCTCCACATACAGGCGCGGGTTGCCGAAGGAGGCCTGGGCCAGGGTGGACGCCTTGACGAAGGCGTCGGCCAGCTGGTCCTCGCTGAACACTTCGTAGATCCCCCGGCCACCGCCGCCGCCCTCCGCCTTGAGCATGACCGGCAGGCCGATCTGCACGGCCACGGCCTTGGCCTCCTCCACGGAGACGGCTCCCTCGGAGCCCGGCACAACAGGGATGCCCAACTTCAGGGCCAGGGCCCGGACCTGGACCTTGTTGCCCAGCAGGCGCATGGCCTCGGAGGTGGGACCAATGAAGATGATGCCCGCATCGGCGCATTTGGAGGGGAAGGAGTCATCCTCGGAGGCGAATCCCCATCCGGGATGGATGGCCGCAACGCCCCTGGCCTTGGCCATGGTGATGACCTTGTCTATATCCAGATATGCGCGCGGATTCTCTCCAAGATGCAGGAGCTCCTGGGCGCCGGCTGTGAAAGGCGCGGTCTTGTCCACATCCGTGGCCGTGATCATGGGCAAGGCCTGGAAGACTTCCTTGATGGAGCGGACAATTCTGCGGGCGGGAATGCCCCTATTGGCGACAAGAATCTTCTTGCCCCGAATCTCCCGGGCGACATCTTCAAAACTGCGGGGAATCTGCGAACACATATCTCTCTCCGTGCACGTTATATTTGTCCTTCTGATCATTCCCCGGGATGCAGCGAACCGGAATACAGGGTCCGTTTTTCGCCATCCACACGAAGGACAATGCCACCATCCGGGCTGATCCCCGTGTACACTCCGCAAACCGATGATCGATTGTCGGCGATGTGCACCACGGTCCCGAGATAGGCTAAAACCGTCTCAATTAACTGGGAAAACTCCAGGGGGGTCGAATCAGAAAGTCCAGCACTATAACGAAGCCGCCCAAGATTCACAAGCTGTAACCACAGGCTGAAAATGGACATTCCGGACATCAGGTCACCCAGACGTGCCGCCGCACAGGCGTGATCGCGCCGCAAAAAGGAATCTTCGGGACATGACGCCATGTTCAGTCCTATGCCCGCCAGAAGCACATCCCCCCGCTCCTCGATCAATATTCCGCCGATCTTGCGTCCATGCAGCAGAAGATCATTCGGCCACTTGAGCTGAACCGGCGCGCCCAGATCCCCCAACGCACGACACAAAGACCATCCGACCAATACGGAAATCATGCTCTGCCACTGTGAGGGCGGGATGGGCAGACGCCAGGCCGCG
>CAXNFJ010000238.1:0-4360 GCA_964201165.1 Desulfomicrobium sp. | reverse complement strand
CATGAGGTCCCCCAGGGTCAGGTCGTTCTGATTGCCGATGGAGATGAGATACGCCGGGTCCAGGTCCGGGGTGCGGCTCATGCGCGTGGCCATGAACGCCCCGGATTGGCTGATGAAGGCCGAGTTGCGCTGGTACAGGCCCCGCTCCTTGGGCAGCTTTTCTTCCGGGATGAACCAGGTGTCGTAGCGCCCGGGATGGGAGATGACGCCCATGGAATTGCCGCCCAGAAAAACCGGGCCGTCGCCCTGTCTGTGCCCCTCGTTGATCCGGGCCATGATGC
This sequence comes from Desulfomicrobium sp., assembly GCA_964201165.1. Lineage (GTDB taxonomy): Bacteria > Desulfobacterota > Desulfovibrionia > Desulfovibrionales > Desulfomicrobiaceae > Desulfomicrobium. Next base: position 4,079 of record CAXNFJ010000238.1, on the reverse strand, counting down.
GTTCGGCCAGGGGCTTGCTGTCCGGGGTCTCACCCAGACCGCCGGGAATGAGCAGTACGGAGGCGGCCTTGCCCGTGTCCATGATTTCCTCGATGAGCGCGGGCACATTTTCGGCCGCCACGGCGACCACGAAAAGATCCACGGGTTCCGGCAGGGCGGACAGGCTCGGGACGCAATGCACGCCTTCCACCTCCGTGGCCGCGGGGTGGATGACAGTGATGTGTTCCGCCGCGAAGCCCTGGGCCAGGACATTGCGCAGGATGACCCGGCCGAAATTCTGACGCGACGTGGACACGCCGATGATGCCGATGCGGCTTGGATGAAGCAGGGTGTGGATCTTCAGGACGGGACGCGGGACCGTGACTGTTTTTTGCGGCAGGGAAAAGCGGCACATCCCGTCAAGGGGCACCATCATGAAGTCCGGAAAGGCAAAGGGGTTGATTTCCAGTTCCTCGATGACAAAAGGGGCGTCCTCGCGAGTGGGTGAGAAATAATTCGCCACCTGGATGAACGCGGAAAAACATTCGATGAGTTGTTCGTCGGACACGACGCGTTTCTGCCCACGGGTTTTTCCGGCCAGAACCTTGTAGGACACGGTTCGCCTGAAGAGCTCGAAGAACGATTCGCCGTCATTGAGCTCCGTGGACGCCGAGACGATGCCCCGGTTCTTTTTGAAATTGTCGGCCAGGAGCTCCGTATCCGTGCCGCCCACCCCGGCGGTGAGGATCATGCCGAATTCGCGCGTGGCGCGCAGGCCGACAATGAGCTCGTTGCCGAAGGTGTCCGACTCCGGGGGCATGAATTGGACCAGAAGCACGCCTCGGATATCCTGGGAGATGGCGGAAACCAGGGCGTCACCGGCCAGGCCCTGGTAGCGCGCGGGGGCGTGTCCGGGCTTGCGTTCGATGTGGTCGGCGTAGTTTTCAGCCACCTCATACATCATCCTGCGGCAGGTGGAGCGGATTTTGTCCGGTTGCTTGGGGATGATCCGCACCCCACCGACATCGCTCTTGTGCACGATGTACGGAGAGACGATCTTGAGCACGACCTTGTCCCCGGGCAGGGCCAGGAGCTCCTCATCGTTCGGGCGCGTGCCGGTCGGGAGCAGGATGTTGCGTGGCGGGGTCTCGGAGCCGAGGTTCCTGAGCAGGGCATAGACCTCGTGTTCGAACAGAAATTGCCGCTCTTCCCGGGCAGCGTTCTGAAACAAGCTGGTCATGGCCGCGAAATCGATGTGCGTGGCGACTTTGAGGGAGGGCATGGTTTCTCCTGTGCTGGCATTCTTGCGGATCTGCTGACCCCGGACTTTCCGTCATGTGTACAAAGTCCAGGGCGGAGATGCAATTCGCAGGTGCCGCGGGCGGCATGAGGGCTTTGCTCGAAAGTGTTGTCATCTCCCCGTCTGGACATTTTTTCCAAACGATGCAAGCTGATCGGCATGAACGTCAAACTTCGGCTTTTTGCCTACTCCATCCCCTGGAATCTTACTCTGCTGACCGTTGGCAGTTTTCTGGTCGCCCTGTCCATCAAGGCGGTGGCCGTCCCCCATGGCCTTGTGACCGGGGGCGTTTCGGGCATCGGCCTGCTGCTTTATTACTTCACGCATACCCTGACTCCGGGCTTGTGGCTTTTTGCCCTCAATATCCCCATCGCTGTGGCCGGATGGATCATGGTCAGCCGTCGGTTTGTGCTGTACACGGCCTTCGGGATGCTCTCCATCACGGTCTGGATGGAGCTTATCTCCTTCACTCTGCCCGTTCATGACCGCCTGCTGGCCGCCATCGCGAGCGGCGCATTGCTCGGCGCAGGCTCCGGGATCTGCATGCGTTCCCTAGGTTCGTCCGGTGGTCTGGACATCATCGGCATCATCCTGCATCAGCGTTTCGGATTTCGCATCGGGCAGGTCAGCTTCCTGTTCAACGCGGCACTGTTCACGGTCAGCTTCGCGCTGATGGATCCGGATCTGGTCCTCTACTCCCTGATCCTGGTTTTCGTGACCGGTCAGATCATGGATTACGTGCTGAGCATGTTCAATCAGCGCAAGCTTGTGTTTGTCATCTCCGATCATGCCCAGGCCATTTCCGATGCCATCCTGACCGAAGCCAACCGGGGAGTGACCCTGCTGGAAGGTCGCGGTGGATATACCGGCCTGCCCAAGCAGGTGGTCATGACCGTAGTCAACAACGTGCAGCAGAAAAAACTGGAAGAAATGATTTTCACCATCGATCCTGAAGCCTTTGTCATTTTCGAGAATACGTTCAACGTGATCGGCAAGGGGTTTTCCCGGCGCAAGGTGTATTGAGCTGTTGCGCGTCGGTCACGGCGGTTTTTTTTGACATTTCAACCCGGGGATTGCGAGCATGAAGCGTCTTTTCCGCATGTGGTTTCAGGTTGCGTGCGTGGTTCAAGCCCTTGTCCTCTTCTCGGGTTGCGCGCCCAAGCCCGTCCCGGTTCCACCTCCGCCCGCGCCCGTCGTCGAGGAAAGCGTGGTTCCGCCCCGTCCCGATTTGATGCCGGAAGTGGTCCTCGATGTCCCGCAGTTGGTCAGTCAGGCCGTGCCCCTGTCGGACGCCCCGCTAATCTCATTGGTGGAGCGGGCTTTTTTGCACGATCGGGCGCTTGAGCGCTTTTTTGCGTCGTGGCAGATGGTCCGCGCCTCCTTGCCTCCGGACAAGGCTTTTTGGGGGGTGGCCGCATTCGGTTCGAAGCAGGGCTACGCCGAAAATCTGCAGCCGTATCCCCGGGAGCGCTGGGACCGGATCGTGGCCCTGCAAAATGCGGCCTCCTATCCGTCCAGGGGCTTCAAGGCCATCATCGTCCGCAATACCGCGTTGCGCATTTTGCCATCGCAGCGCCCGTTTTTTCTGGATCCCGCCAAGCCCGGGGAAGGCTTTCCCTTCGATTATTTTCAGAACAGCGCCGTGTGGCTGGGCACTCCGGTCTTCGTCACCCATACTTCCTCGGATCAGGCCTGGTATTTCATCGAGACGGCCTTTTCCTACGGGTGGGTGCGCAGCGAGGACGTGGCCCTGGCCGATGCGGATTTTTGCGCGGAGTACCAAAAGCGGGCCATGGTCGCCCTGCTGATGGATGACACTCCGCTCATAGGAGAGGGGCGGTTTTTGGGGCAGACCCATATCGGAGCCATCTTTCCCCTGCATTCCCGTCAGGGGCAGAACGTGACGGTCAAGGTGCCGGTGCGCGGGCCCTCGGGCAAAGCCCAGATCGGCCTTGCCGAGCTGAACTCCTTGCAGGCCTCGCTCATGCCCCTACCCTTGACGTCAAGGGCCGTGGCTGGCCTGGCCGACGCCATGTCCGGACAGTTGTACGGCTGGGGAGGGATGTTTGAAAACCGGGATTGCTCCTCCACCCTGCGCGACCTGTTCCTGCCCTTCGGGATCTGGCTGCCGCGAAATTCCGCGCAACAGGCCCGGCAGGCCGGAAGGCTCGTTTCTCTGGAGGCATTGGACGCGGATGCCAAACTGGCCGCCATTCGCGCCCAGGGCGTGCCATTTGCGTCCTTCCTTTGGCTGCCGGGGCATATCGGCCTTTATCTGGGAATGGACGCGCGTGGCGAGCCGCTCATGCTGCACAACATCTGGGGTGTGCGCACCATGCTGCCCGACGGTGGCGAGGGTCGGGCCGTGGTCGGCCGGCTGGTTATCTCGACCTTGCGGCCCGGCGAGGAACGGGGGGATGTGCGGCGGGGAGCGTTTTTGGCGCGGGTGAGCGGGTTGACGGTTCTGGACGCGGGCATTGTCACAATCAAGAAGTAAACCGAGAGGATCACGGCCTGATTGGCCACCATTCCGGAGGATTCCTTTTTTGAGGTCAAGCCGGTTGCCGACTCTTTTGCGCCCGGGCCTCTGATTGCGCAGTTTTGATACAAGCCTCGATCAATATCGGAGGATGGGGGCGGTTGGAAAAACGTAGATTGTGAAAAAGTGGACATTATTGCCCGGCATTTTCCATGGGGAGCGTCTGCGGGTAGTGACAGACAATTAAATCGACTCATCATCAGCGGAGCCCTGTTTTCGGGTTTCGCGCTTTATCAGCGGGAGATGGCCATGACGGAAACC
>CAXNFJ010000237.1:0-4368 GCA_964201165.1 Desulfomicrobium sp. | reverse complement strand
CTCCGAAGTCCGGGACGAAATTCCCCACCCTCTGCGTCAGTTCATAATTTAGCTCATGTTTTCAATGGGTTTGTATCTCCGTTGCGCCCTGTGGGGAGAAATGACCCTATGGGGCGAAACGCCCCGCTTGGAGCCTTTTTTTCTCTTCTCCCTCCCGCATTGATGTCGCTACCGCGTCTCTCCCGAGTGTGCTTCCCTGAAGTCGATTACATAAAATCAGCATGTTGCAGTTCAGTGATGTATGTTTTCCGTGGAAAACACGGGGCGCTGTCGTGTTCGTTTTGGCACAAGCGTTGCTCTTCAGTGATGGACCAGCGGGAACCGTGTTCCCGGCCACAGAGGGCAGGCCAGGAGGCAGGCCCGTCAAGGAGGATGGAGTGACGGAAGCCAATATTTTGCTTGTCGATGACGACGCGCAGTTCATCGACGTCATGAAGAAACGCCTGACCATGCGCAGCATGGAGGTGTTTCACGCAGGCAGCGGCGAAGAGGCCATGCAAAAGCTTGCGGTGCACGGCGAAATCGAGGTCGTCATCCTTGATGTGAAGCTGCCGGGCAAGAGCGGCATTGAAATGCTGCAGCTCATCAAGCAGCAATATCCTCTCGTGGAGGTCATCATGCTGACCGGACACGCCACCGTGGAGTCGGCCATCGACGGCATGCGATTGGGAGCTTCAGACTATCTGATGAAGCCCTGCGGCATCGAGGTGCTGGTTGAGAAGGTCAAAGAAGCGGTCGAAAAGAAACGCCGGCATGAAGAAAAGATAGTTGACGCGCGGGTGCGTGAGATCGCCAGCCGTCGCGGCTGATGTCGATCCGGAGTTAGCCATGGCAGGGATCAGAATTCTTCTCATCGACGACGAAGCGCAGTTCGTGGCCACCACGGCCAAGAGGCTGCGCAAGCGTGATTTCTTCGTCCTGGAGGCGGGCGGCGGCCGAGATGGGTTGCGTCACCTCGAGGCGGCTTTGGTCGATGTGGTGGTCCTTGATGTGGGCATGCCGGACATGGATGGCATTCAGGTGTTGCGGGAGATCAAGATGCATTTTCCGCAGGTGCAGGTGCTCATGTTGACTGGGCATGCAGACATGGAAGTCGCCATTTCGGGCATGGCCATGGGAGCGTTCGATTATCTGATGAAGCCGGTGGATCTGAATGTCCTGGTCGGCAAGATCCAGGAGGCCTGTTCCCGGAACAGGAAAGTGGGAGAGGGAAGCGGGAAGGGGTAGCCCCCTGAGCACGGATCATGGTCCTGTAGACATAAGAGTACGAGGAGGCGGTAACGCGTATGGGATTCTTCAAAGAATGGGGTTCATACATGGTGGAGGGCTCAAGGTCCTTTGCCCAGTGGGAAGTGGAAAACGCCCGAATCATTTTGGGCGATAAAAGACGTATCTGGCTGCTGGCCCTGATGCTCATTCCCGCCCTGCTCGGCGGATGGGCCTACGCCGACGAGATCGGTCAGGCCTTGCCCACCGTCATCGGCGGGAAGGAAGCCTACAGCCCATCCTATTACAGTATATATATCTTCTGCGTGTCCATTTTCGTCGGCGTGGGCGCGGGCCTGATTTCCGGTTGTATCGGCGCGGGCGGTGGCTTCATCATTGCTCCGGCGCTCATGAGCGCGGGCGTGAAAGGCATTCTGGCCGTAGGAACCGACCTGTTCCACATCTTCGCCAAGGCCATCATGGGCAGCGTCCTGCACCGCAAGATGGGCAACGTGTCCGTGCCCCTGGCCTTTGTCTTCCTGATCGGTGCCATCGTCGGCACGACCGTGGGCGCGGGTATCAACCGCGCGCTGTACAACATCAACCCGGTCTTGAGCGACGCCTTCATCACCACCGTGTACACGGTCATGCTCGGCTTCCTGGGTTTCTACGGCATGTACGACTATTTCAGCGCCAAGAAGGCCGGGAACGTCGGCGGCGCTCATGGTGGCGGCGAAGGCACCGGCATGACCGGCATCGCCCAGAAGCTGCAGGCCGTGAATCTGCCGCCCATGGTTTCGTTCGACCAGGGCCTCATTCCCGGCGGCCGCAAGATCTCCTGGCTCTTCCTGGTCCTTTCCGGCGCACTGGTCGGCATGGCCGCGGGCATCATGGGTGTCGGCGGCGGCTTTTTGACCTTCCCCATCTTTGTCTACATCCTGGGCGTCTCTTCCCTGACCACCGTCGGCACGGACATCTTCCAGATCGTGTTCACGGCCGGTTACGGCGCCATCACCCAGTACGCCATCTACGGTTTCATTTTCTACACCCTGGCCATGGGCATGCTGCTCGGTTCCCTGATGGGCATTCAGGTCGGCGCCCTGGTGACCAAGGTCGTGCCCGGCATCACCATCCGCGGTTTCTTCGCCCTTTCGGTCATGGCCGGTTTCGTGAACCGGTTTTTCGCCCTGCCCAAGAAGATGGTCAGCATGGAAGTTTTGCCTGCATCCTGGGCCGGCATGGCCAAGACCATGGACATTGTGGGCATGTATCTGTTCTTCATCGTCATTGCCCTGTTCGGTATCTGGGTATTCGGGGCATTCTTCAAGAATATCAAGGCTCTGAAGGGGGAGGCATAATCCTATGGTGCACAACAAAAAAGAATTCACCGGAGGCATTGTCCTCCTTGTGATCTTCTTCGTGGTTCTCTTCGCCATGTTCCAGCCCCTCTTCGACGGGCATAACGCCATGGCCTATCTGGACAACCTGTATAATTCCATTTCCAAGGGTTCGGCCTATTATGTGGACAACCTGAAGGAAGAGACCAAGACCGTGGCCGGTTACCAGGTCAACGTGACCATGAAGATGGAGAGCGAGGCCCAGGCCGCTGACAGCGTGGCCCTGATCACCGCCGCCGGAGGCACGGCTTCGGCCCAGGGCAAGAACCTGACCGTGGCCGGCGACTACGCGACCATCCTGAACGCGAGCCTCGATGACGCCGACAAGATATACCACAACGATGGCGCGGCTCTGAAGGCCAAGTACCCGGTCTATGAAAGCAAGGATGACCGTCAGTCCATATACGACTGGAACAAGATCCTGAGCGGTTTCGACAAGGAGCTGAAGAAGCAGGAAGCCTTCGCGCAGGCCAAGGTGGCCTTCAACATCAACGCCAAGGTCGTGGAGACTGCATACAACTATTACAAGGTCGTGCCTGAGAAGATCATGGACAAGATTGGCATCGTCATCTTCTCTCTGGCCTTCTATGTTTTCTACACCTTGTGGTACGGATTTGCGATTCTGTTCGTCTTTGAAGGATGGGGTCTGAAGATCAGTGGGCATTAAGCACTGGCCGTAGGGGCAGTGCTCCTACGGATGACGCATCTCGGCGCGGTCTCTTCTCAAGGCCGCGCCGCTTTTTTGTTTGGACCGGCCGAATGCCCTTTGCTAGGCGGTCCTGGTCGGAGTACGGGAGAGGCATGAATCTTTCTGAATATTACAACACCGTCATGGAGCTCAGCCACGGCATCGTCATCACCCTGGATGAGGGGGGGAGGATCGTACATGGCAATTCGCGCTTTGAGGCGGTTTCCGGCTTTGAGATCGGTCTGATCGCCGGGCAGGATTGGTTTGGGATCTGTGTCGACGCCGAGGGGCGCGATCGGGCCCGGTCGGTATTCACGGATATTGTCGAAGTCGGGAGCATGGCCTTCATGAAAGGCTCCCTGCGGGCCGCAGACGGCCGCAAGGTGTATATCGATTGGAACATGAAACCTCTTTTCGACTCCCAGCACACTCTGGTCAGCGTTCTGTGCGTGGGCCAGGATGTCACGCCCCACGTCCAGCGTCAGAAGGAATTGATGCACGAACATGCCCGGCTGGTGGCCCTGAACAAGGAGCTTTCGTGCCTGCATGCCATGAACCGCATTGTTTCGAACATGGACAGCGCCCTGCCCGACATCCTGCGCGAAATTCTGGCCATCATCCCGCCGTCGTTCCAGTATCCCGAGTCTACAGGCGTGCGTCTGGTGCTGGACGGTCAGCCCTTGGTCAGCGGGATGTTCACGCCCGAGGCGGAATGCAGGATGGAGCAGGACGTGTTTGTGCACAAGGTCAAACGCGGTCATCTGAGCGTTCGACTGCACGGCGCCGGGGATGGCACTGTCCGTTCCTTCCTGCCCACGGAGTTCGAACTTCTTGGTGCATTGGCCAAGCATGTGGGCTGGGTCATCGCCAAGCGCGAGGCCATGTCCACGAAAAGAAATCTGGAGCGGCAGCTGCAACATGCCGACAGGCTGGCCAAGATCGGGCAGTTCGCGGCCGGGGTGGCCCATGAATTGAACGAGCCCCTGGCCAATATCCTCGGTTTCGCCCAGCTGGCGGAACAGACGCCGGGACTCCCGGCCCAGGCGGCCAAGGATCTGGACAACATCATCAAAGCGG
>CAXNFJ010000236.1:0-4391 GCA_964201165.1 Desulfomicrobium sp. | reverse complement strand
CATACATGCCCACGGAATCTGAAAAACCGGCCAAAATGACCGTCTTGCCGGCGTACTTCGGCTCCTTCATCATGGCGGCGACCCGGTTCACGTCTTTGAGAGCCTGCTGGTCCAGATCGATGCTCGCGGATTCAAACCGGAAGATGAGTGGCAAGTGCTCGGCTCCATACACTCCGTCGAGGTAGTCCTGAAGAACTTTTGTACGCGTCGCCACGGACACCACTTCCCCGTCGAACTGCACCAACTGTGGCAAAGGACCGGAAATGGCAGGAGCTTTCTGAACCGGTAGCGCTTCCGGTTCAAAAATTTGAGGAGCGACGGGTTCGGTACCTTCCGCCGGCGCAACCTGATCCGCCACGACGCCCTCACCAATGAGGTCGTTGTTCACAAACCCAAATTTCTTGACAATCCCCTGGCCCATGTCGCCAAGGCTTATGCGAATGAAGTCACGCGCATAGACATTCCTGGAATTGGATTTGATGTACAGATACATGCCGCGACTGGCCGGGTAGGTCAAAGTACGTACATTCTGGGGAGTGGGCAGAACCGCCTCGGAGTCAACCCTGACCTTGAGCGGCATCTCACGACACTGATTGGCCAGAGTAATGCTGCAAAACCCTATGGCCCACGGATCCTGGGAAACAAGATCCGGCAGCATCGCATGGACATCGACTTCGCGCACGGCAGGCGCGAGCCCCTTGCCTTCCAAAAACAAGCCTTCGAAAAATCGGCGCGTTCCGAAAGCATCGCGCAAGGCGAAAACCTTGATCAACGCGGACGGCCCACCGACCTGCTCCCAATTGGTGATCTCCCCGGCAAAAATCTTCCCCACCTCTTCCACGGTCAGCGCCGGCACGGGATTATTCTTATGCACGACCACCGCCACGGCATCCATGGCCAGCCGGTGCTCGCTTTCCGAGGTGATGTTCCCCTCCCCGATGGCCTTGGCGTCAGCCGGTGAAAGCTTATGGGCGGCCATGGCCACGTCGCAGGCCCCCTCTTTCAAGGCCGAGAACCCGAATGGCGTTCCCTGCCCTTGAATCTGGATGGTCCGAATCTCCTTGGTGGAATAGAAAATGCCCTGCACGGCGAATTCATCGGCGTTCTTTCCGGGAATCCTGCGCACCTCATTGGCCCCGATATGCGTCAAGTAGAACTGCGCCAGCTCCGGAACAAGCCGGTTGGCCAGGGTGCTCGCCCCGGCCAGAGTCAAGATGGTCTGCTCGGAATACTGCGCAGGAGTGTACACGCCCTCGACCTTGGCATTGAACTCGCCCTTTTTGAGCACCACGGAGGAAGGGGTTTCCCAACCGGGGATGGGCCTGAACTCAACCAGATAGATGTTCTCTGCTTCCTGCACATCACCCGTGTTCTGCCACTGGCCGACCAAGCGCCATCGTCCGCCCTGGACGGCAGCGTCTTGCGGAACGATGGACACCCGCTCCACGAGACGGGCGGACCCCACAAAAAACAGCTCCGGCCTCATGGCGAGCACGATGGCGCACCCGATGATGCCCAAGGCCAAAACAGATAAAAGAAGACTCCATATTTTGCCCGATGAACGCGATCTGTCCACTTCAGCCATGTGCGCTCTCTCCTCTCCGCCGTCACGTTAATTAAATACTATTTCGGAAGGATGTACTTGCCGAGAGTCTTGTCAAAGCCTTTACTATCCACAAAAATCGCACCGACCTTGGATTCGCGAACGGATTGAATCGAAATCTTTTTTTCCAGCTCGGAATTCTCATCGTCATCCAAAAGAAAACGCACGATCACGACATTTCCTTCCTGAAGTTCACTTCCTGCACATTCAAAACCTACTCCAGTCAAGGACAAATCCGTGATGCGCACCTCTCCAATGGGATCGAGTGTCTCAAAAGAAGCAAAGAGAAGACCACGCAGATACGTTTCTTTACGATAGTACTTCCGAAAATTAAATGAAACCTTAAAATTGTTCGCGCACCGACGACACGTTGCGTTCACATTCCAGTGCGAAACATCTTTTATTCTATCGACATTGATAGATTTTTCCAGCTTGCAAAGAGGGCAGCAAAAAGAAACAACCAGCTTGTTATGCACAAAAACTTCAACATCTGATGCTTTATTCTCATTCATGATTTTATTCGTGCGTTATAATTAGTGTACAGAACAAAAAATAGATTGCAAAATAAAAATCATTCAACGCCGTGATCCTGCACTGCAGCGCCGAAAACGAAAACAAAAAAAAATATTGCGCTGTCTCCGTACGGTTTATGCCAGAAAAATGACACGCGCTGCCGCGCGTTTCAAGAGAAATTCAATTTTTTACACAACCCAGAGCACAAATCCGACGGTACAAAACAACAATTCCTCAAAAAGACATCGCACCCCCCAACACCGCGAGGGCGGCCAGCGCGCAGACAATGCATGTTTGGAGCGACGGCTTCCCGGGGCGAAAGACGCGTATTGTCGCAAGCGGACATCATCCGGCGGCCTATTCAATTCAAAAGAAAAAAAATCATTGGAATCTGTGAGATATCATTACAAATATTGACCAATAATGCAATCCATATAATCAAATACCGTCTACAAACCTTGCGCGCACCGTAATGACCAGCTCAATTGAAAACGATTCCATGTTCACTCATAAAAAGCGAAACAGGACTCAGGTTGACAGCACGAACCAACTGGACAAGAATTTGAAATGCATCACATCGGCTCACTACAGAAACAGACTGCCTCACCCGTCACCAACGCTTGCCAGTTGTGGTCATCAGAAGGCCTCCTGCCCGTGCGCAAACGTCAAATGAGCGCTGACGGCACCCAAAAAATGCTCCTTGAACTCATTGATGGACAGACCGTTGAAAGCGTTTCCATGCCCATGCCTACGACAAGCACCATTTGTCTGTCCACGCAAGTGGGCTGCCCTGTCGGCTGCACCTTTTGCCGCACGGGCCGATCCGGCTTCGTTCGAAACCTGACCTTGTCCGAGCTCATGGCGCAAATCCGCACCATCGCTTGTGAACTGCATACCACCACGGGTGCCTGGCCGAAGCGGGCAGTGTTCATGGGCATGGGCGAACCGTTGCTCAATTTCGAAGTCGTGCGCGACTGCCTCACCCTGCTCACGGATCCTCGCGGACCGCATCTTTCCTGGAGAAAAATCCAGCTCTCCACCATCGGCATCCCCGGACAGCTGGAAGAACTCGGCCGCTCGCGACTGGCCCTGCCCGCCATCTCCCTGCATGCCCCGACCCAGATCCTTCGGGACCGGATCATGCCCGGCGCGCGCCGATGGCCCTTGCATGAACTGATCGACACGCTACGGCGCTACCCCCTGCCCGGCCGGGAACGCATCACCATCGAGTACATCCTCATCCGCGACCTCAACGACAGCGACAACCAGGCACGCCAACTACACGAACTGCTCGATGCGATCCGGGTAAAAATCAACCTCATCCCCTGCAATCCCGTGCCCGGAAGCCCGCACGCCAGTCCCGGCCCAGAGCGTATCGAAAGTTTCTATCGCCAGCTCAAAGCCATGGGCCGCACCGTCTTCGTCCGCCGCAGCCTGGGCCCGGACATTCTGGCCGCCTGTGGCCAGTTGCGCGGCGAGCAGGGCCCAGCGGACCATCCCCCCGACTCTGCACACCCTACGGGGGCAAAAACGTACACCCGCGCCGTGCGCACCCCCTAACAACGCCTCCAGCCTCGGAGGCTGGAACCGCTTGGATGCGCCGTGATTTCCGTGCCGCGGACAGCGGGTGCGGACCCCGTTGCAGGCCTCGCGGTTTCCGGCCCAAGGCCCGCGCCCAAAGCCGCACGGGAATCGCACGGCCCGCCGGCGGAGGGCACGACCGTGGCTAGACCGAACGCTCGATTTTCGGCAAGATCAAATATATGAATCTGACTGGCGCGCGCCGGAAATTCGATATCGACAAATATATCCGCACCTAGCTGACGCCCAGGACGATTAAGCAACCCAATCTCCAAGGAACCCCGCATGCCGGCATTCCGGGTCCTCATATTCCTCCTCCTCGCCCTCGCCGCCGTTCTCCACGCGGCGCCGGTCCGGGCTGCGTCCGTCCAGTATACGGTGGACATCCCGCCCTTGCCCGATGATCTCACCCGCCTCCTGACCTCCGTGTCCGACTGTGTGGGCCTGCAACAAAATCCTCCGGACACCGTCGGACTGCTCAAGCGACGCATGAGCAACGACGTGGAAGCCTTTGGCCAGGCCCTCAAATCCCGGGGCTACTTTAGGCACGACATCGAGGCCGAACTGGATGAAACGGCCACGCCCCTTGCGATCAGCTTCAAGATCACGCCCGGTCCGCGCTTTGTGTTCGCAGCCCCGGAGCTCGTTCTCACGCCTGACAATCCGACAATGCGCACCCTTCTGCGCGAAACCT
>CAXNFJ010000235.1:0-4395 GCA_964201165.1 Desulfomicrobium sp. | reverse complement strand
CACAGAAGAATTGGCATATATTGCTCTAGAATCCGCATATACGGTACTGCAGAATAAAAAGGTCGCAAAAAAACATAAAAAAAGCCATCTCATCGTCATCTCCAAAGCATGAATGATACATATCCCCAACGCTGCGACCGGGAAAAGCTGTCGAGGACACGAACGTCCCCTCCGTGAAACAGCCAAGGCTGACCAAGGTCGTAAAGAAATACCTTGGGTGGCAAAAAGCCATAGAAAAAAAACGGATGTCGGGCTATGAGTTGGCGACAGAAGGAAAATGCCGGATCAACACGCGCTTGGTCGATACAACGCGGCGAAAACAGTGCACAAAAACAAACAAAGAAAAATGTTGCGCACACTGTCCACCTTCGGGCATCTCTGCACAGGGACAGTATTCTTCGTAAATACCATTCACCTTCTTGCATCCCAAACAAGCTAGAGACATTGTGAAGAATGTCTTACAAAATATCAATACCAATATGTATATCTTGATTCTTTCCCTCCTCCTGCTGGCCCTCCCCCAGCAGGCCCTCGCCATCCAGGACATTCCGATTGATGTCAGACAGATAGATATCTCCACTGAACGTTACAGCCGCAACAGCGTCATTGACACCGCGCAGGATGCCACCGGGTATCTCTGGTTCGCATCCATCCGCGGACTGCACGTGTATGACGGCAACGTGGTGCGTCCCGTCCTGAAAGATGTCCTCCAGGGTACGAAGATTCGCGGCATTCACATCGACGGGAACGATGTCCTGTGGGTGGCCACCAACTCAGGCATTCTCGCATACTCTCTCAAAAACCGGACATCGCGCTGGCACCGCGCAAACGACTCTTCCGAAGGCCTCGCCTCCGACACGGTTCATGTCATCCATGAAGATCAAAAGGGAACGCTCTGGGCGGGAACGACCGAGAACGGCCTGCATCGTTACGAACCATCCTTCGACACATTCAAAAGAGTGGATGTTGTTCCTTCGGTCTCGAACAAAAAGAGAACCATCCTCGATATCCGTGAAGACGCGCACCGCGACATGTGGCTGGGCACAGATCAAGGGCTGCTTCAACTCACGGGCAATCAAGGGCCCGCGACAACCATACCGCTCTCCACCGGCGAGCCTTATTCCGCCAAAAAAATCGCCTTTGACGCCAACGGCGATCTGTGGGTCGCGGTCGCGGCAAAGGGTCTGTGGCTCCTGCCTAAAAACGCGCAAAAAAAAGAACTCATCCAGATACACGATCTACCCGCGAAGAACATTTTGGATCTTTATACCGACAGCACGGGAGACGTATGGATTTGCACAACACAAGGCCTATTTCGGTATGCCCTCCGAGAAGCGCGAATCTATGCCCACCCGTTCCTAGTCTCGAACCCTCGTGAAAAAACCCCTGTCAGCATCGCATCCATCACAGAGACATCATCCAAAACATTGTGGATCGGCACCTTCAATCACGGAGCATTGCACCGCGCGGCATATCCCGGGGCGAAACTGATAGAGCTTAAAACAAAAGGGGAAGAACAGGGGCTTCGCGACGCCAATGTCATTTGCGCTGTAAACCCAATAGATTCCAGCATTTACATCGCGCCACGAAGCGGCGGGCTGTATCGTTCGGCTCCCGTGGACGTCAATCACGTCCTCCTCTCCTCACAGCTTGAGATTGAACAGCTCTTCAACACCCCGAGAATCCAATCCCTGACCTGGGACGCCGACAATGCCCTTCTCTGCGGGACCGAAAACGCCCTGCTCCGCATTGATGCAAAGCACGCGGTAGAGCGGGTCCAAGTCATTTCCAACCCGCAAACAGTTTTCTCCGATCGCGACATAGCCAGAACGGTCACCATGGGCGACGGACGAATCTGGTTTGCCAGCAAGTTTGAATTGTACTCGTGGAAGCCCGGCGAAGCCAAGGCCCGCAAGGAAAAAACAGGCAGCTTCAAACCGTCCATCTCCTGCATGACACGGCATGAGGCTCAAGTCTGGATCGGCCACGGATCCGCCGTCACGGTGCTTGATACCCAGTCCGGAAGTTTGAACCTGCTCCCGCTTCCACCCCAAACCTGGGCCGAGAATGCCACGGTCAAGGCTCTTTTCGTGGATCATTTCGAAAACGTATGGATCGGGACCACTCAAAACATATTTCGCTTCAACTTGACATCCAAGGCTCTCGTTCCCATTTACGCGGCAGGAGAGGTGCCCGTGCCCAATGCCCTCTCCTTCTGGCTCGACCCTGCCGGAAGCATATGGCTGCACACCCAAGACAAAATATTCGAAATACCCGCAAAGTCCGATCGCGCCGTGGAGAGGGCCATCGGGGCCGCGCATCCCTCGGCCAACATTTCTTCAAGTCCAGCGGTGCTCTCCCAAGACATGCTGGCCTACGGCCACTCCGATGGACTTCTGTTCATTTCTCCGCCCGTACTTGGTGCACAACCGCAAACCGTTCCAAAAATCTCCGAAATTCGAATTTTCGGCCAGCCCATTGCCCCGACACAACTCGGTCGCATGCCGGAAAATCTGGAACTGGAGCACGATAAAAATTACCTGACGTTTATTTTTTCCATCCCGGAACTCAACGCCTCGCGCCCGCCTCATTTTTTTTACATGCTCGAAGGCATAGACACCACATGGAACGACACAGGAAAAAGGGACTCGGTCAGCTACGCCCACCTCAGACCCGGACGTTATACGCTCCATCTCAAGGATGGGCCCGATGGAACGATCACGACATCCATGAGCATCAACATTCTCCCCCCTCTGTGGCTCACCCCCTGGGCGATGGCCGGCTATGCGCTGGCCATCATTTTCACGATCCTGACCGCCTCACGCATGTTCACCCGCGTGCAGACCACGCGCATCCGAAAGGAGATGCTCGAAAATCTGGTCATGCTGGATCCTCTTACGGGTGTGCCCAACAGGCGAAAATTCAAGGAAGTGCTCGTCGCCGAAAAAAGCCGCTGCAAGCGCAGCAACCACCAGATTTCGGTGCTCATGATCGACATCGACTATTTCAAAGGATTCAACGACCGACTGGGACATCAAGCCGGAGACGCGGCCTTGCGCAGTGTCGCCCAGACCGTGAGCGCCACGCTCAGACGACCGGAGGATTTTGTGGCCAGATATGGAGGGGAGGAGTTCGTCGTAGTGTTGCCCAGCACCAGCAGGGCCGGCGCGGAACGTGTCGCTCAAAAAATTCAGGATGCCATCCGCATGGCCAACATTCCCTATCCCGGATCGCCGTTATCGGACAGGATCACCTTGAGCCTCGGGATCTCGACTTTCAGCCCGCAATCCGACCTGCACATCGACTCGGGCCTTTTCTCCGCGGACCAGGCCCTCTATCAGGCCAAGCGCAACGGCCGGAACTGCTTTTTCTACAAGGACCACTGCCTGGCCTTAACGCCCTTGCGGCAGTGACAAAAAGGCGTCCATTCCGCAGAGTTTGCAGCCCTGGCAGCCTGAATCGGGACAAGGGGCGCTGACCATTCCGTGCTTATATTTGGTCCACTCCGAATATAAAAACTTTCTCGAAACCCCGATATCCAGCCGCTCCCAGGGAAAGACACTGTCACGATCCAAAGGCCGCTCAAGCACGTCCCGCACAAGATCCCCATACTCCTTGACGGCACGGGACAGGCCGATTTGCGCGGCCCGTTCCAGGCAGGGGAAAATTTCTTCCCCGCCCTTGGCCAAAAACATCTGCACTCTGGCCTGACCGGGATTCTCTCCCGCGAAGCGCATGCCCTTGAAGCGTCCGACCGCGGCCTTGAAACGTCGCATGGCTCCCTTGAACCAGTCTTCATCCGGAACGGGCGCCCATTGCAGGGGGGTCCACGCCTTGGGCACCAGGCAACTGACCGAGAGGGAAATGAGTTCGACCCCTTTTTTCCGATTGCCCTGCCCCAGTTTGCGGGCTTCGTCGATGCTGGTCAAAAAGGCTTCGAATTCGGCCCAGTCCTCTTCAGCCTCGCCCGGCCATCCGGTGATCATGTAGAGCTTCAATGTCCCGAACTGCAGTCTGCTGATACGGGTCACGGCCTCCAAAAAAGCCTCTTCCGAAAAATGCTTGTTCATGGCTCTGCGCAAGCGGCGGCTCGCGCCTTCCAGGGCCAGGGTCACGGACCGGGTTCCGGTATGACGCAAAAAACCCAGCAACTCGTCGGTCAGTCCATCGGCACGGAGCGACGACAATGAAAATTTGACCCGCCGCTCCTGCAACCATTGCAAAAAAGGCAGCAGATCCGGCCAATCGGTTAGCGCCGTGCCCACGAGGCCCACCTTTTGCGGAGAGCACCGGGTCACGATATCTTGCAGCGTTTCGAGTTCGGCGTGGCGAGGAGGCTTGTAGATACTGCCCGCCGCGCAAAACCGGCAACCATACGGACAGCCGCGATTGACT
>CAXNFJ010000234.1:0-4409 GCA_964201165.1 Desulfomicrobium sp. | reverse complement strand
AATCCGGGCTCGATCTGATCGAGGATGGAGTTTGGATCCTCGGTTCTGGGATTGTCCGAAGTCAGCACCGCCACGTCGGCATAACGGGCCACGGCCTTCCCCATGAGCGGACGCTTGGTCGCATCGCGGTCCCCGCCACAGCCAAAGACCGTGATCAGCCGTGCAAAGCCCATGGATTTCAGGGCCAGGGAAACCTTTTCCAAGGCATCCGGGGTATGGGCATAATCAATGAAAATATCGAGCCCCTGTTCGTTGGGCACGCGCTCCAGCCGTCCCGGCGCTCCGTTGGCTCGCCCCAGGCAATCCATCTGGGCCGGAGTCAAGCCCAGCAACAAGCCCACGCCCACGGAGGACAGCAGGTTGTATGCGTTGTGCAGGCCCACCAGGGCGGTTCGCATTTCCCAGCGCTGCCCGCCATGGCTCAAAGCCAGATGCATTCCCCAGGTCCCGGAGGACAGAATCGTGGCCCGCAGCTGCGCGTCCGCGGACTCGATTCCATAGCCCAGCAGATCGGGGCGCTGATTTTTCAGGCGCAGGCCATACTCGTCATCCACATTGACGAGCCCCAGCGCGCAGCGTGTCTGGTCATCCAGGAACAGGTGCGCCTTGGCCGTGAAATACCGTTCCATGTCCCCATGGTAATCAAGATGGTCCTGGGTCAGATTGGAGAACACGCCCACATCCACAGGCAGACCGGCAATGCGATCCTGGTCAAGGGCGTGGGAGGAAATTTCCATGACCAAGTATTCAACCCCGTCCCTGGTCATGCGACCGATCATCTGGTGCAGGCTCAAGCAATCCGGGGTGGTCATGGTGGCCGGGATGTCCACGCCCGGCCAGGAACAATTCACCGTGCCGATGAGGCCGGTCGAAAATCCGTTTTGACTGAGCAGAAAATGGAGCAAATAGGCCGTGGTGGTCTTGCCGTTGGTGCCCGTCACGCCGATGACGCGAGGCAGGGAGGTCTCTGTGCCGCAGGCCGCGCGCGCCAGCGTGCCCAGTACCCGGGCCGGACTGTCAACGGCCAGACAGGAGACGCCTTCATGCCCCGTCACGACCGCGTCCTTCCCGTGGACCACAACCCGCGCGCCGCGCGCCACCGCGTCCTCAATGAACTTCGCCCCGTCAACCTTCGTTCCGGAAAGGGCCACGAAAACATCACCTGGCCGCACCAAACCTGAATGGGTGCGTAGCCCGGTTCCGCTTCTGAGCATTTCCAATATGTTTTCAAGGTTCATGACGAAGCTTCCTAACCTGGTTGATGCGTCAGCCACAGCTCACACTTCTTGTTTGCCGGCCATTTTTCGCCTGGAAGAGGCTTTTGTTTTTCTATGATCACTCCCTGACCGCTGACCGTGGGCACAATGCCCCTGGACACGAGAATTTCCAGGGCTTGGCGCACGGTGGCACCCTTTAGATCCGGCATGTATTCCTGATCGGCGCGCATGCTTTCCACTCTCTGCACGGGGCCCGTGAACCGATCCGGCGCAGCCGGTACCTGCTCGAGATGGTCTTTTCCAGCCGGAGCGGCTTGGGCGACTTCGATCCTGTCTTTCGGTTCGGCCAGCATACCCGAAGATGTCAGCAATTGTACGCCGATGTTGCGCACTTCAGGAGCGACGAGCACTCCCCCGTAGTGTCCAGCCTGGGGCTCGTCGACCATCATGCAGACCAGGTAGCGAGGCTTGTCGGCCGGAAAAACGGCAATGAACGAGGCCACGTATTCCCCGCCGTACCCGCCGGTGGGGCTGGCCTTCTGGGCCGTGCCCGTCTTGCCCGCGACGCGTACCCCTTCGATCCGGGACTGGGTGCCGGTGCCATCCTCCTGGACCACCTCCTCAAGCATGGCCATGACCATTTTGGCCACGCTCGCATCAAAGACCCGCTTGCCTTCCGGGGGCCGCGCAGGCTCGTGAATCAGGCGCAGCGGCAGGCGAACCCCGCCATTGGCGATACACAGGTACGCCTCGGCCATCTGCAGCATGGTCACGCCCACGCCCTGCCCAAAGGCGATATTGGCCAGGTCGACCGTTTTCCACTGCTTGGCGGGGCGAAGCAGGCCCGCTGATTCCCCCGGCAGAGGAAGTCCCACCGGCCGACCGAAACCGATCTCCTGCAAATAATGACTGTATTTTTCCGCACCCAGGGCCAGCCCGATCTTGGCCGCTCCGATATTGCTGGAATAGCGGATGATCTTGCTCACCGTCAGAGCTTCGTATTTATGCGTGTCCTTGATCCGTCGCCCTGCGACACTCCACTTTCCATTTTCGCAATAGTACTCCGTCGACGGTGTACAGATCTTCTCCTGCAAAGCCGCCGCGACCATAACGGGCTTCATGGTTGAACCCGGCTCGAAAATATCCACGGCAATGCGGTTTTTCCACTCCCCACTCGCCTTCTTGACCGAGTTGGGATTGAAAAGCGGATGATGCCCCCAGGCCAGAATGTCTCCCGTGGGCACTTCCACAACGAGAGCCATTCCGGACTTGCCGCGCGCGCGGGCCACGCTGCGCGCCAGCGCTTCCTCCGTGGCCAGTTGCACCTGACTGTCGATGGTCAGGCGCAGATTCTGCCCGTCAAAGGAAGCCTGATCTCCGCTTTGCAAAGAGGACAGCCGGTTTCCGGCAGCGTCCTTCTGTACGGTATACTTCGTGGAGGATGGAGCCAGCTGCTCGTTGAACGTCTTCTCCACACCCTCGATGCCCTGGCCGTCCATGTTGACGAATCCGAGCAACTGCCCGGCCATGTGCCCCTGCGGATATTGCCGCGAATTTTCTTCATCGAGATACACCCCGGGCAGCATCTCTTCCTTGATGGCGAAGGCCTGGGCGTCGCTGATCTTACGGGCCACCCACACGAATCGTTTCTTGGGCCCCATGAGAGCCGCCAGGCTCTTGGCATTCAGGCCCAAAATCTTGCTCAACCGCTGGGAAACCGCCCACGCATCCTTGATTTCGTTGGGACGGACATACACGGACGGCGTCGTGATGGATTTGGCCAGCAGGAGGCCGTTGCGGTCAAAGATCTCGCCCCTTTTGCCGGAAATCGTTTCCGAGGCCCAATACTGGCGATTGGCCATCTTGGCGTATTCCGGGCCTTTGACCACCTGCACGTAATAGGCGCGTGCCCATAATCCCATCAGCGCCAAACCGAAAAGAACCCCGGCGAAGATAATCTTGCCGCGGCTTCTGTCCTTGGATGGTTTGCTTACGGTTTTTGCCACGCTTTTGTTCCCACCTATTCCTGCACGGTGCGGATCTGGTCTCTGCGCGGGGGGCGCAAGCCAGCCTTTTCCGCCCTGTCGCGCAAGGTTGCCGGAGCCAGGAGATAATGCCGCTCGACCTGCAGTTTGGAATGCTGATCCTGCTTTTCCTGAAGCTCCCGTTCCAGAATTTTGAGTTCATAGGCCAGGTCAACCCGCTCAATGTTGACCCAGACCAACCCCAACCCGAGAATAATGGTCACCACAAACATGAGCCCCACGCCCATATAACCCGACCCGGCGTTGCTCACCGCTCCTCCGCGACTATGCGCTCCGCCACGCGCAGTTTGGCGCTTCTGCTGCGGCTGTTGGCACGCATCTCTTCCTCGCCGGGGATGAGCGGCTTGCGGAAGGAAAGCTTGAGCTTTTTCTCATGCCCGCACTGACAGAGCGGGTACTCCCGGGGACACAGGCATCCGCTGCTTTCCTTGCGGAACGCCCTCTTGACGATGCGGTCTTCCAGGGAATGAAAGGAGATGATGGCGATGCGCGCTCCGGGGCGAAGGAAATCGACGATGCGCGCCAGAAAAAATTCAATTTCCCGCAATTCCTGATTCACCTCCAGACGCAGGGCCTGGAAAGTTTTGGTCGCGGGATGATTGCGGGACAGGGCTCGCCGCTTGGCCGGATACGCACCGGCCACGATCCGCGCCAATTCCAGTGTGGACTCGATCCGGGCGGACTCGCGGGCCTTGATCACGGCGCGGGCAATGCGCCCGGCCATGGGCTCTTCACCATAGTCCCACAGCAACTGGCGCAATTGCTCGTACGAGGCGCCATTGACGATGTCGGCGGCGGAGTCAGCGCCTGAACCAGAATCCATGCGCATGTCAAGAGGCCCGTCGTGCAGAAAGGAAAATCCTCGATCAGGGCTGTCCAGTTGCAGGGAGGAGACACCCAGATCGGCGATGACCCCATCGAGCAGGTCCCATCCGACTTCCCGCAACGCGCGAGTAAAATATTGGAACGAGGTGTGGGCCAGCTGCACATTTTCACCGTATTGCGCGAGCCTTTCCCCGGCTTTGGCCAGGGCCTGTTCGTCCCGATCCAGCCCCAAAAGCAGCGCCTGACCGCCGGTCATTTCCATGAGTCGGGCCGCATGCCCGCCAAGACCCAGGGTGGCATCCATGTACACGCCGCCCGTCTT
>CAXNFJ010000233.1:0-4430 GCA_964201165.1 Desulfomicrobium sp. | reverse complement strand
GGCCTTCACCGTGGTGCCCAAGACCTGCGTGGCCTACGACAGCCAGGGCAATGCGCACAGCCTGCACGCCATGTGGAACCGCCGCCACACCACCAAGTTCAATGGCGTGTCCTATCCGGTGCAAAAAGCCGCCGCGGCCGTCTATTCGCCCGAGGGCAAGGCCCAGGCCAAGGCGCTCGTGGACCATGATCTGAACAACGCGGCCATCATCCGCAAGGAAATGACCGCGCTGGGCTATGACTGCGTGGGCGGGGAAAATTCGCCGTATGTCTGGATCGACGGCAAGATGGGCTCATGGGAGTTCTTCGACATGCTGCTGGCCAAGGCCGCCGTGGTCTGCACGCCGGGCGCCGGGTTTGGGACCTGCGGCGAAGGCTACATTCGTATTTCCGCGTTCAACAGCCTGGCCAATGTCCAGGAAGCCATGGAGCGGCTGCGCTCTGTGCTCAAGTAAGATGACGCTTCCGGCTGTCCGGCAGGCCCGGGAGTTGTTTCCGCGTGGACTTTCCCAGCCGGAATCGGGTTTTCGCTTTTCCATGGACGCGCTGCTGCTGGCCGCATTTGCGGGCCGGGAGAAGGTGCGCGGCAGGGTCCTTGATCTGGGGACCGGATGCGGGGTGGTGGGGCTCGGATTGGCGCTCGACCACCCCCATTTTTTTGGGGTGGGGGTGGATTTGAACGGACGCATGCTCGACCATGCCCGGGAGAATGTCCGTCGTCTGGGACTGGAAGAGCGTTTTGCCCTGCTGCGGGCCGATGTCTGCCAGCCCGCATGTCTGGGTTCCGAGAGCATGGACATGGTGCTGTGCAACCCTCCGTACCGGGATCCGGGCCGGGGGCGGATCTGTCCGGACGAGGCCAAGGCCCTGGCGCGTTTCGAGAGCAGGGCGGGCTTGAAGGATTTTGTCCGTGCGGCCGCCTACCTGGTGCGCAACAAAAAAACCTGCGCCTTCATTCAACTGGCGGAACGTGTCGACGAGCTGCTCGATCTTTTGCGCGCGTTTCGACTCCAGCCCAAGGAACTCTTGTGCGTGCATCAGCGCTCCGATACCCCGGCCCGCCTGGTGCTGGTTCGAAGTCTCAAGAATGGCGGCCCGGGGCTCAGGGTGCTTGCGCCCCTGATCCTGCATGAGGGGCATGGTGCGGCGACACGGCTTACGCACGAAGCGCTGGACTATTGTCCCCGCCTGGCCTGTAATGCGGGCCGTTGCGGGACGAAAGGGGCGGAGCCGGTGGGTGTAAAAGAGAATTCCCGCTCGGGTGGCGGGAATTCATCGGAGTAGCGGCAAGAGTCAGAATCGCGGCGCGTTGTCTACTTGGTCATGCGGCCTATGATGAAGGAGATGATGGCCACGGCGACAAGCAAACCAACGACATACTCGGTATCCAGGGCGGCCTGCAGGGTGTTGGTGATTTCGACGAACGTGTCCTTGATGGGGTAATGCTCTTCCATGGGTTCTCCTGCTGCATGGGCAACGCCCGTGAAGGTAACGGCCACGGGCGTTGGAAAATACGGTGTCAGTTGATGGGATTGATGGTGTCCCGGACCCAGAAGGTCAGGTGGTACTTGGCATCCAGTTCTTTTTGCAGCTCGTTCAAGACGGACTTGTCCATGTCCATGATGCGGATGAAGACCTGCCGGAAGCCTTTCTCCACCTTGTCGAAGGAGGACAGGACGGAGATGATTCTGGCCTTGTGTCCGCGCAGACAGTCCAGAACTTCCTTCAGGGTGCCCCGCTCGTCCGGAAGGGTGAGACCGAACTGCACTCCGCCATGGTACACGCCGGTGATGCTCAAAAGCACGCTGTAGACCTCGTTCTGGGTCATTATACCGACCAGTTTGCCCTGCTCGTTCAAGACCGGCAGGCCAGAAATTTTCTTGTCGTGCATAATGGCCGCGCATTTCACGACCGTATCCGTGTCCCTGATGGTCAGGGGATTGGGGGTCATGATGTTTTTGACCTTGATCTCGGAGAGCAGGTAGTACAGTTCATGCACGTCCAGGGTCGTTGCCTTGGAGGGAGAGGCTTCCTTCACGTCGCGGTCGCTGAGCATGCCGAGCAGTTTGCCGTTTTCGTCGACCACGGGCAGGCGGCGGATGCCTTTTTCCTTCATCATTTTGGCCGCGCGCATCATGGAGGCTTCGGGATCCACCGTGATTACATCCTTGGTCATCCAGTCTTTGATAATCATGTTATGTCTCCTTGGAGGCGGGTTGCCCGCCCCTGGTGAAGCGGTGTAGCGTTCATTGTGTCATAAATGCATGTAAGTGACCCGATGCATAATGTCTTTTAGGCACTTCGTCAAAGGCTGGATACCAAATCGGCCACGACTTTGGTGTACAGATCGGGGCGGCGATGGGCCAGGGCGGGGACGTTGCGCCGGATCGCGACGATGTCGTTCGGGGCGATGTCGCCGCAGGTCAACCCTTCCTGCCAGCCATCGGCCACGGTGGTCTGACCGGATGGCGTGACGAAGAGGGAATGCCCTCCAAAGGGAAAAGAGCCCTGATCGCCGACCCGGTTGGCCCCCAGGAGATAGCACTGGTTTTCGACGGCCCGGGCCACGGACAGGCAATCCCAGACCGTTATGCGATCCTTGGGCCAAGCCGATGCCAGGAGCAGCACCTGGCAGTCTTCCAGCGCCAGCACCCGGAACAGTTCGGGAAAGCGCAGATCATAGCAGATGGAGAGCCCGAATCGAACTTTGTCCAGTTCAAAGCTGACGATCTTACCGCCAGGGGCGAAGACCCGTGTTTCGTCGATATCCCTGGTCTTGAAGAGATGGATTTTGCGGTATTCGGCCAGGATTTTTCCTTCAGGCCCAAAGGCCACCAAGGCATTGGCCGGTCCGGTCTCACCGGGCTGGCACACACCGCAGACCAGGCAGAGGCCATATTCCGCGGCCAGTCCCAGGAGGTGTTCCCGGACCCGGGGCCAGAAGTCCGTCCCATGCCGTGCAATGGCCCGCATGTCATAACCCAGGTCGGCAATTTCCGGGAAAAGCAGGAGCCGGCAGCCGTTTTCGGCGCCTTCTTTGGCGAATGCCCGGATTTTGAGCAGATTGCCCTCAACATCTCCAGGAACTCCGGACATTTGAACTGCGGCGATTTTCATGGCATACCCTTTTGCTGAACGCACCGTTATCTGTGAGGAAACACATGCACGAGTTGCATCTTGATTGTCCAGCCGGGATTGCCGGGGATATGTTCCTGGCGGCCATGGCCGATCTGGGAGTGGATTTTGCCCCCCTGGGGTCGGCTTTCGCGCAGGCCGGGGTCGACATCGAAATCCGGGCCGTGGATGCTTATGACAAGGGCATTGCCGGCAAACGCATGGAAATTTGCGCGCCCCATGCCCAGCCCCTGCGGCATTTGGCCGACCTGACCGGCATTGTCCGGGCGTTGCCTGTTTCCCAGCGGGTCCGGTCGAGCTCCGAGGGCGCCCTGACGCGTTTGGCCGAAGTGGAGGCCGGGGTGCATGGCTGCTCCCTGGACGAAATCCATTTTCATGAGGTCGGGGCCGTGGACACGCTGGTTGATGTGGTCGGAGCCTTTTGGTCCCTGGAGGTTCTGGGCGTGAGCCGCGTGACCTGTTCCTCCCTGCCCTGGTTCACCGGGACCGTGCGCTGCGCCCATGGGCTCATGCCCCTGCCCGCTCCGGCGACCATGGCCCTGCTGCAGGGTAAACCCGTTTATCCGTCGGCGTTTGCGAAGGAAATCATCACCCCCACGGGGGCTTTGCTGCTGGACAGGGCGGTCGACGAGTTCGTGCCGGGCCCGGCGGGGCGTATTGAGCGTTCCGGACTGGGGCTGGGCAATCTGGAGCTGGAGACGGTCAATGGCCTGCGCGCGTTTCTTTTGGCCCAGGCCGGGCCGAGACTGGAGCGCATCATGGTGCTTGAGACCAATGTCGATCATCTCACGGGCGAGGAAATCGGCGGTGTTTTCGGCGTGCTTCTGGCGGCGGGAGCTCTGGACGTACTTTTTCTGCCCGGGCTGATGAAGAAGAATCGGCCCGGCGGGTTGTTGCAGATACTGTGCAGACCGGAGGATCTGACCCGGATCAGGGATCTGGTCTTTGCCCAGACCATGACCCTGGGCCTGCGCATCACCGAAACAACTCGGGCCGTCCTGCCCCGTGCGGCCGCGACGTGTCCCTCGCCTTGGGGAGAAGTGGCCGCCAAGGAGATGCTGGTCGAGGGGAAACGTTACCGCCGGCCGGAATTCGAGGCCCTGCAGGCCCTGGCCGAACTCACGGGCCGCTCCGTGGCGCAGCTCAGGTATTTGCTTGGAGAGGAAGGGAGTGCTCAAAAAGGGGAAGAGTAGCTTTGGTGGTGGGGAGCCGCTGAAATTTGTGGCATAAACAGATTGCGGGCCGCTAAAACCCTTTGGACGACAGCAGGCGGTCCAGCTGATTGGCGAACTCCTG
>CAXNFJ010000232.1:0-4432 GCA_964201165.1 Desulfomicrobium sp. | reverse complement strand
GGGTCCGGATATTCCTCAAGCTTGGTACTGGACACGGAAACGGCGCTCCTGGAACGCCTCAAGGAAAACGGCCATCCATCTCCCTCAAGCGCCAAGCGTGAAGTAGTGGCGGACCATGCCGCGAATACGGTCGCCGTGCGCTTTGAAATCCAAAGCGGGCCCGCGGCCGCTTTCGGACCTACGGAAATCATCGGGTTGGAGGAAGCGACCGAGCAATTTGTCGGAAATGAACGGGCCTGGGAAGAGGGCGCGCCCTTCGACCGCCGATTGGTGGAGAAAACCCGGGAAAACCTGATCCACACAGGGCTGTTCCGATCGGTGCGCATCGATGCAGTGCATCAACCGGGAGCGGACACGGTGACCATGCGCCTGACTCTGCTGGAAGCTTTGCACCGCAGCGTGCGCGCTGGCTTATGGTATTACTCGGACCTTGGCCTCGGAGTCAGCGCGGGCTGGACGCGGCGCAACATCTTCGGGGAGGGACAGGAATTACGCATTGACACGGAGCTTTCCGAAAACCTGCAAAACATCAATTCCGCCCTGATCTTTCCCAACTTCGGACATCGCGGACACCATCTGGATCTGGCCGCAGGCTATGAAAACGAAGTCACGGACGTCTATGAGGCCACCAATCTCTCCCTGTCCGGCATCATGCGCCGCCCGCTCTCGGATCTGCAGGTCGGCTATGGTCTGGCTTATCGCACAGGCAGCGTGGACAAGGACGAAGAGCGACAATTCAATCTCTTTTCCGTGCCCCTCATCGCGGAATTTTCCACCGCGGACCACCCTCTGGATCCGACCACAGGCCTGACCCTGGCCGCGCGCATGGAACCCTTCACCGACATCGAGGACAGGGAATCCTCTTTCGTACTGTGGAACATCGCCGGACGCCATTATCTGCCCCTGCTCAAGAACAAATCCCTGGTGCTGGCCACCCGGGGCCGCTACAGCGTGCTGGCCGGGACAGGCCGGGAGAGCATTCCCGAAGACATGCTCCTCTATGCCGGGGGCGGAGGCTCGGTGCGCGGCTACGCCTACCAGTACGCCGGTGAACTCGACGAGGATGACAAGCCCCTGGGCGGAATCAGCGCCATCGACTTCTCCGCGGAGCTGCGTTTTAGGATCAACAATGAGTTCGGATTCGTTCTTTTCGGAGACGGAGGATCGGCATTTTCGAGCAGAAATCCCAGCGAAAAGGATGACTTGTTCTGGGGCGCGGGCAGCGGCATCCGCTATTACACGCCCATCGGCCCGGTGCGACTGGATGTGGCGGTTCCGCTTGACCGGCGCGACGGTGTGGACTCCCCTTTCCAACTCTACGTCAGCCTGGGGCAGGCCTTTTGATGGACCACACCGCTCTTCGCCACATCCCGGCAGCGCTCCGGATTCTCGCCCTGATCCTGCTCGCGGGCGCTCTCATCGTGGTCATTGCCCTCGGTACGGACCGGGGCAGGCAGGCTCTCCTCGACGTCATCGCCCAGTCCACGGCCAGCCCCACTTTTCAACTTGAGATGCACGGTCTGCAACTGGGCCCGACCGTGACCCTGGCGCAGCTGTCCATCCGTGATGCCCGTGGGACCTGGCTTGAAATTCAAAATGCAACCGCTACGCCTGTTTTTGGAGATCTGCTCCGAGGCAGGATCTCGCTGCGGCATCTGGGCCTGGAGCTGTTTACAATGGACCGACTGCCCGAACCCGGGGAAGACGCGGGGGACGACTCGGCAGCATTCGCATTGCCCCCCTTGCGCATCCAAAGCATAGACGCCGGTCGCATCCATCTGGGCGAGGCCCTGGTGGGCCATGAAGCGCTCCTGAGCCTTGGTGGCGGAGTTTTCATCGACCAGCGCCAATCCCATGCCACCCTGCGGATCGCTCGGCTGGACCGGGCCGGGGACGAGCTTGAACTGGATGGACGGCTCCAGGACAACACGTTGACCCTGCACCTGCGACTACGTGAAGAACCGCAGGGTCTGCTGCATGCAACCCTCGGGGTGAACGGCACCGAAGGCATCAGCCTGAACGCCACGGGGCACGGTCCGCTCTCTGCCTGGCCCCTTGCGCTCTCGGGCCACATTTCCGATGCCGCGAATTTCGGGGGCAATGCCACGCTGCATCTGGCGGAAAACCCAAAAATCTCCCTGCGCCTCGACCTGCGGCCAGGACCGGCCTGGACCAGGCTGACGCGTCTGCCGGACTCGGTCATGGGCATCCGAGCCGAAGGCGATTGGCAGGACCAGGAGCTGCGCCTCACCGCTCTGGAGCTGGACAGCGGGTTCGCGACGCTGACCGCCAACGCCACCTGGAACCAGGAGTCCCGAGCCCTGGCGGCCACGGTCCGGGGCGCATTCACGGACCTGTCCTGGATCATCCCGGCAGACATCATCGCGGGTCAGACCGAAGCAGAGGGTACGCTGCTCACGGATCCGAGCGGTCTGAAAACTCAGACGCGCCTCTCCGTGCAGGACTGGAACCTTGCCGGAAACGTGCTTCGCACCGCCAGCGCCGATGTCACGTTCGACATGCCCACGGGCGAGCCGTGGCGCGCCAAAAGCAGCATAGCCGCCCACGTCCCATCCCTGCCTCCCGGCCTGAACACATGGACCGCGAACGCCACCCTGGGCGGCAACGCAACCGGATTCGTGCTGGAAAGCCTGCGCCTGGACAGCGAGCGACTGGAGATGACGACCACGGGCAGCCTTGGTTCGACCATGCAGCTGGACACGGACCTGCACCTGCGGGATCTGCCCTCTCTGGCCGGCGGACCTCCTCTTTCCGGACGCCTGAAATCAAGCCTGAGCGGGCACGTCGACCCGGACACGCCCGCCTTCACCGGCGATCTTTCCCTGGTGGCGACCGAGATTACCGGCCTGCCCCAGGCAACGGACCAGCTTTTAGGACGGGAGCCGAAGGTGCTGGCAAAATTTTCCATCTCCCCAGAGCGAGTGGACCTGCACGAAGCGCAGTTGTCCGCCAGGACCCGGGCCACCCTTGAAGGCACCCACAATCTGGACACGGGACTCTTTCAGGCTGGATTCACGGCCACGCTTCCGGATCTGCAGAGCGCCGGTCTGAACGTCACGCAAGGCGCGACCCTGCACGGCAAGGCCGCGGGCACCGTGCAGGCCTTTGACCTGGACCTCGCCGCCGAATCCCGTCAGATCCTCGTCGGCACCCTGCCCGTGACCGAAGCCACGGCGACGGCCTCCCTGAAAGGGCTGCCGCTGCAGCCGGCCGGAACCCTGCAGGCAAGGGCATTGGTGGCGGGTGAACAGGCCGACCTTCGGTTGCGCACCGAGATGCAAAAAAACACTGTCCGCATCCGGGAGTGCGTTCTGCAACTGCCCGGGACCACCGTGGACGGTTCCGGCACGTTCAACCCGGCCACCCTGATTCTCGAAGGCGACGCCCAGCTCAAAAGCCAGGATCTGCGCTCCCTAGGACGGATTCTGGGCACGGATCTGGAAGGCAAGCTGTCCCTGCGAGCCGACCTGACCAGACACGATGCGCAGCAGCATGTCCGCGTCCAGGCGGAGGGCAGCGACCTGTCTGCGTTCGGACTACAGACCGGCACGGCTTCCCTGCAATCGAGCATGACGCCGTCCGGTTTCTTCACCGATTCACGAACGGAACTGCTCCTTGATTCCGTGTCCTCTGCCGATCTGCGCGCGGACCGGATCAAGGGCAACATGCGGGGAACGGGAGGAGGACTGGATTTTGACTTCGACCTCGCGCACAACGCTTCACACAGCCATCTTAAAACCCGGGGACGCTTTTCCCCCGACCAGGCCCGGCTGCGCATCGAGGAACTGCGGGGAACGCTGCTGCGCCAGGATCTGCTCCTGGAGACACCCCTCGACATCACCGCTTCCGAAGCCGAGACATCCTGGCCTCAGACCAGCCTGACCTTTGGCCCCGCCCGCCTGCGCACCCAGGGCCGCGTCACCTCCGCACAGGCGTCCATAAGCGCCGATCTGGAGCACATGGATCTGGCCCTCTTGCGCCCCCTGGCACCCAGTTTGCCGAGGGCCAAGATCAGCGCCACACTCCGCGTCGAAGGCACCCCCCTGGCCCCGGATGCCCGACTGAACGTGCGAGCCGA
Organism: Desulfomicrobium sp.; assembly: GCA_964201165.1. Taxonomy (GTDB): domain Bacteria; phylum Desulfobacterota; class Desulfovibrionia; order Desulfovibrionales; family Desulfomicrobiaceae; genus Desulfomicrobium. The sequence continues at coordinate 333 of CAXNFJ010000232.1, read as the reverse complement.
GGAGCTGCGGACCGAAACCGCGAACCTGAAAAATCTGCCCGATTTCGATGCCACGGCAGAACTGCGGCTACGCACGAATCTGCTGGAGGCCACCGCATCCGTCACCTCCGAAAAGGACCTCCAGATCGATGCGGTCTTCTCCTGTCCGGTACAGGCGGAGCTCTTTTCCGTGACCTTCCCCAAAGGACTCCCTCTTGCGGGAGAACTCCATGGACGGACGGCGCTTTTTCTCCTCCCTCACTTTCTGGAACTGTACGACCAAACCCTGGACGGGAAACTCGAGACGGATTTCAGCCTGCGCGGGACCTGGGAAGCGCCCCGGCTGGAAGGCTC
>CAXNFJ010000231.1:0-4434 GCA_964201165.1 Desulfomicrobium sp. | reverse complement strand
TGGTGGATTACGGCAGCCTGCCCCGCTCGGATCGCAAGAGCCAGCGGGTCTTCGACAGCCGGATTCAAGACGAGATTGTGTGATTTGAGGGAACTGACCATCATGGCATCAATTCAATTTGAAGAGGAGAGACGAACATGCGTAAAATTTTCGGATTTCTGACCAGTCTTCTGCTGTTGGCCTCCCCGGTGCTGGCCGAGGACACCATCAAGCTGGGCGCCTTTTTCGACCTCTCGGGCCGGGCTTCGTTCATCGGCACGCCGAGCAAGCTGGTCGCCGAGATGCTGGTCGATAAGATCAACGCCGAGGGCGGGATCGGCGGCAAGGAAATCGAGCTGATCATCGCCGACACTGAAGGTGATCCGGCCAAGGCCGCGAACATCGCCACGAAGTTCATCCACAAGGACAAGGTCGTGGCCATCGTCGGACCGACCCTGACCGACACGGGCATGAACGTGAAGAAGATCGTGCATGATGGCAAAACTCCCATCGTCATGACCGTGGGCGGGGATCCGGTCATCATGGGCGGCAAGTTCGGACCCTTTGACTGGGTCTTCAAATCTCCCCAGCGTTCCAAGATCGCCGTGGAGCGCCTCTTCACCTATCTGAAGGACAAGGGCCTGACCAAAGTCGCGCTGCTTTCGGCCGATGACGGCTTCGGCAAGGACGGCCTGCGCTGGATGGAAGAGCTGGCCCCGACTTTCGGGATCGAGATGCTGGTCAAAGAGTCCTTCGGCGCCCGCGACACGGACATGACCGCTCAGCTGACCAAGGCCAAGAACGCCTCGCCGCAGGCGCTCATCGTCTGGACCACCGGACCCGCCGGCGCCATCACCGCCAAGAACGTGGCCCAGCTCGGCATCAATCTGCCCCTCTTCCAGTGCCACGGCCTGCCCGATCCCAAGTACATCGAGCTGGCCGGTCCGGCCAGCGAAGGCAACCGTATGCCCGCCACCAAACTCATGGTCGCCGCCCAGCTACCCGACACGGACCCGCAGAAGGCCGTCATCAATGAATTCATCAAGCTCTACACCGAAAAGGGCTACGACAAGCAGTTCCCGATCAACACCCATTCAGGCTATGCTTGGGATGCGATCCGACTCATCGTGGACGCCATCGCCAAGGTCGGGACCGAACCCGAAGCCCTGCGCGCCGAGATCGAAAAGACGAAGAACTATGTCGGCATTTCCGGCATCTACAACCTCACCCCCGAAGACCACAACGGCCTGACCGTTGATTCCATGGTCATGGTCCAGGTCAAGGACGGCAAGTTCGTCATGGCCGAATAACGCGGATACTTTTCCGCAGAACTGACAGAAGATCGAAGTCATGGATTCCCGCCTTCGCGGGAATGACATCGGGACCGGTCGCCATGTTGCACCGTCATCCCCGCAAAGGCGGGGATCCATGACTTTCCGACTTCCCTTGAGCGAGCAGAACAATTCGACAGCGCCCATAAAAGCCTCCCCTTCGCGGGGGAGGCTTTTTTCGGGCTGAAATTCCTGGAAAAGGGCAACAAACTCCACGGTCACGCCCGGTCCCCGGTGCACGGGAACCCGCCTTGCGCATTGCGCGGTTGTGGTTATCACGCTAAACCGGTGACAATGAGAACAACCGTCAGGAGCGAAACATGAAAGAGATCGGCAAGCTGCTCGACAACAACAAAGTCTGGGCGCAGAACGTCGAAAAGAATATTCCGGGATTTTTTCGCAAGCTGGAAAATCAGCACAAGCCCAAATTCCTGTGGATCGGCTGTTCCGACAGCCGGGTGCCCGCGGATCAGCTCATCGGCGTCATGCCGGGCGAGGTCTTCGTGCATCGCAACATCTCAAACCAGGTCATCAACACCGACATCAACCTGATGTGCGTGCTGCAATACGCCATAGACGTGCTCAAGGTGAAGCACATCATCGTCTGCGGTCATTACGGCTGCGGCGGCATTGAGGCGGTCATGAAAGACCAGACTCCGGGCCTTTTGGCCCATTGGCTGGAAAACGTGCACGATCTGATGGAACGCAAGGGCAGGCCGAACCTTGACGACATGTGCGAACTCAACGTCAAACTGCAGATCCGCAACCTCGCCCTGAACAGCATCGTGCGCAAGGCGTGGGAGCGGGGCCGAAATCTGTATCTGCATGGCTGGATCTATTCCATTTCGAACGGCCTGATCCATGACCTGTGCATCACACGCGGCGGCGAGCACGAGCAGGCTCATTGTGAAAACGAGCAGCCCCGGAAATAGCGTCTTCGGGCCGGCTTCGAGCACATGCGCCGCATCGTTTCATCGACAAGGGCACTGCCCAGGAGAAATAGCATGAAAAAAATCATCCTTCTGGCGGCCTTTCTCGGCCTGGTCTTCTGGGGTTGCGCCGGCACGAACTCCGGACACCGCGGCGCCACTACACTGGACTGGAACGGCACGTATGTCGGCACCCTGCCCTGTGCCGATTGCGAAGGCATCCTCACCTCCCTGACCCTCGGCGAAGATTCGAGCTATACCCTGGCCACACGCTATCTGGGCAAGGACGACAAAGTTTTCGAAGAGCGCGGCCGATTTTCCCGGAGCGCGGATGGTTCGACCATTCACCTCGAAAACACGTCAAACACCCCCTGGGCGTACCGGATAGGCGAAAACATGCTCTCCCAGCTTGACCTTGAAGGTCAGGTCATCAGCGGTGAACTGGCCGATCGATATGTACTTCGAAAACGGATCGCCCTCGTCCCGGAGCTTTCGGAAAAATGCCTGCTGGATACCCAGTGGAGGCTGGTGGAACTGCTGGGCAAGCCTGTTTCGCCGGATAACACGAAAAAATCACCATTCATCTTTTTGAATTCAAAGGAGAAAAGATTCTCCGGATTTGGCGGATGCAACACGGTCAGCGGAGGTTACGAGCTCAAGGCAGGCGGTCGGCTGCGCTTCACCGGCATGGCCAGCACCCTCATGGCTTGTCCGGACATGGACATTGAACAGGAGCTTTTCCGGATCCTGGCCATGACGGACAATTTCGCCTGCGACGGCCAAACGCTTTTCCTGCACAAGGCACGCATGGCCCCGCTGGCCAAATTCACGGCCATTCCCTGATGCCCAGGTGCGCAATCCTGCGCTTGCGCACTCGGGCCGTGTTCAGTTTTTCCGTGCCGCCATGCCTTTTTGCTTGCCCTGTCCAACGGTTCTTCCTATTTGTTCGCCCATGCCAGAAAACACACACGTCCGATTGAACAAATATCTTGCCGATGCCGGCATTGCCTCCCGTCGCGGTGCCGACGCCCTGATCCAGAGCGGTCGGATCTGCGTGAACGGACTCATTCAGCGTGAGCCCGGCACCAAGGTCGTCCCCGGACAGGACACGGTGCTGTGCAACGGCGCCCAGGTCTCCTCAAGCCAGGACATCCCCTCTGCCTACATCATGCTGCACAAACCGGTGCATACCGTGACCACGGTCAACGACCCGCAGGGGCGCAAGACCGTGGTCGAGCTGTTGCCTGAAAACATCAGGGCGCAACGCCTCTTTCCCGTGGGACGGCTGGACTACATGTCCGAAGGCCTGCTCCTCTTGACCAATGACGGCGAGGTGACCCTGCGCCTGACGCACCCCAGTTACGAGCATCCGAAAAAATACGAGGTTCAGGTACGCGAAGCGGTGACGGAAAAATCCCTGCGCATCATGCGTCTGGGCATGCGCTTGCAGGAAGGGGAACGCCTGGCTCCCATCGAGGTCGAAGCGATTCCGAACCCAGGCGGCACCACCCTCCTGCGCATGACCCTGCGGCAGGGCGTGAACCGCCAGATCCGACGCATGTGCCGGGATCTGGACATGACCATCCTGCGCCTGCGCCGGGTGGAACTGGGCCCTCTGCTCCTTGGTGATCTTGAGCCCGGAACATGGCGCGCCCTGACCGACGCCGAAGTCACGGCCCTCAAGACAAGCCTTGGGCTCTGATCAAAGGGGATCACATGAACATCATCACCCGGCACTCGGCTTCAGGTTTTGTCTGCGGAGTCTTTTTGCTGCTGCTTCTGGAAGTCGGCGCGGCATTGCTGATCATGGGCAGCTTCGGATCCGTCGCGCAAAGCACGGACGCGCCTCCTGATCTTCCGCCCATGACGCGCCTGGGGGATCTGCAGGGAACGTTCTCGGACCTCAACGGCCAAAGCTTTTCCTTTGCGGACCTGCGCGGCAAAGTCGTGGTGCTCAATCTTTGGGCCACCTGGTGCACACCGTGCCGGGCCGAGATGCCCTTTCTGGACGGTTTGTGGAGGAAGTTCGAAGACAATGAGCACGTACGCGTGCTCTGCATCAGCGCCGAAGCAATGGAAGATGTGCGCGCTCATCCTCTGACCCGCACATTGAACATGCCGGTCTATGTCTTCACCTCGCCCGTACCGGAAGAACTGGAAACAGAGGGATTGCCGACAACGTATATTTTCGATCG
>CAXNFJ010000230.1:0-4438 GCA_964201165.1 Desulfomicrobium sp. | reverse complement strand
TCATGGACAAACGGGCCAGCGCCTGATTCCGTAGCCCTTTTTCTGCTCTATCTGGATGCCCAGCGCGGGTACTCTCCGGCCACGGTGGGCGCCTACGGGACGGACCTGGAAGGCGTGCATCTCTTTTTGGACCGTCGGGGCAAAGGGCTGCACGCTCCGGGCGACGTGACCAAGATCGACATCACCGCCTATCTCGCCGACCTGCATCGGCGCGGCCTGGCCAAATCCAGCGTCTGCCGCAAGCTCTCGGCTCTGCGCGCCTTCTATCGTTTTTTGCGCCAGCGCAAGCTCGTCAGTGAAGATCCGTGCGCTTCCCTCTCTAACCCCAAGCTGTCCAAGGTTCATCCCAAGGTTCTGAATGTCGATCAGGCCCTGCATCTGGTCGAGACCGAGGTCACGCCCGATCCCGAGGGTTTGCGCGATCTGGCATTGCTGGAAGTCCTCTACGGCTCGGGATTGCGTGTCAGCGAGGCCTTGGGCCTTGATTTCGCGCACGTGGATCTGGATCAGCAGTTGGCGCGGGTGCTGGGCAAGGGCAGGAAGGAGCGGCTCGTGCCGCTGACGGGTCCGGCCGTCGAGCGCCTGCGGCGTTACCTTGAGCAGCGCGGGGCTTTCGCTCCGGCCGCGCGGGAACAGGCCGTTTTTCTGGGCAAGCGGGGGGGCCGGCTGACGCGCAAGCAGGCGGATCGCATCGTCAAAGCCATGGCCGTCCGGAGCGGCGTGCCGGTGTCGATCAGTCCGCACACCCTGCGCCACAGCTTCGCCTCGCATATGCTCCAGGCCGGAGCGGACCTACGCAGCGTGCAGGAGCTCCTGGGCCACTCCCGCATCTCGACCACGCAGCGTTACACCCACCTGGATCTGGCGCAGATCATGCGCGTGTACGATGCCTGCCACCCTCTGGCGACGAAAAGGGATGGGGATAAGGATTGAGAGGTTATTGCATCTGATCCAATCCGGACACCGGCACGGTCAGGTCGTTGCTGAGCACCCATACGGCCAGCAGGTGGCGCAGGGTCAGGTCGGCCTGGGCCAGGGAGTCCTTGTCCGCATCCTGGGCGACCATTTCCTGGATGGCGAGCATGTATTCCCGGGCCAGGCTGAAGTCGGCGCAGATTTCGCGCACGAAGTCTTCGAACAGGTCGGGCTCCTCGTGGTAGAGTTGGTCCAGAACGCTTATGGTCCGTGTCAGGGAATAGAGTGTGATATCGGCTAATTGAGGCATGATGGTCTCCATGAAAAGAGCCGGTTGCGGAGCGAGTCCGGAACCGGCTTGTGTGCGTTGGGTGAGAGGTTTTACAAACCGAGCTGGCTCAAGAGGTCGTCCACGTCGGTCTGGGAATTGCCGGCCTGGGGGCCTTTGAGTTCCGTGGCCCTGGCCTTGGAGGTCTGGCGGATTTCCTCCACGGACCGATCCGGATTTTGTTCCATGGCTTTCATGGACAGACCCGTGGACATGTAGAGCTCGAAGACCACCTTTTCGATCTGCTGCAAGGCCGTGACGATGCGCTTGATGCGCTGTCCGGTCAGATCCTGAAAGCTCAAGGTGGTCATGATTTCCATAAGATCGTCGCCCAAGGTCGCGGAACCGGTGCGCAGTTCCTCGATTTCCGGCGTGCTTGCCCCGAAGGAATCCAGGAGGGTCATGGCCCGATCATTCTGGTCCAGGTGCTTTTCCACCAGGCTCATGATGCTTTCGGTGGCCTTCTCCGTGGTCTGCAGGATGGCCCCGAGTTGACTCGACGCCTCGGAGAACATCTCGCCGGCGACGTGGGGCGAGGCCGGGCTCGGCTCCACACTTCCGCTGGCCGTCGCGGCGTTGATCTCCCGGTAGATGGATTTGAGTCCATCCTGCAGATCCGTGCTGATGGCACGGTAAAATTCGCCTTCGTTCAAGGCCGTGGTCAAGGCGCGGCCGATTTCTTCCGTGAGCGATGTTGAAATGACTTCGCGGATGGTGTTTTCGGCCCTGGCCGTGATTCTGCCCAGAAGTTCCTGGCTCAATTGTTCTTTGTGCATGCCTTGTTTTCCACGGTTAGGACGCGGGGGCGAGGTGTCGTTCCCGCAACTGTTCACGTTGCTCTGCCACGACGAACTGGATGATTTTTTCGCGCTCGGAGTCTCGCATTTCCTTGAACTCCAAGGCCCACACCTTTTGTCCGTTGTGTTCTTCCGCACGCAGGATGCACCCTGTGGCTCCGGCCAGCGTTCGCGGCTGGTTGCCGAGCGCGATGACCATCTCCACGGCCTGCCCCAGGTCAAACTCACGTGACGTGCTGAACCGAAGCCCCGCGCCGCTGATGTCGTGGATGAGCACGGTGACGGGAAAGTCTTCCTGTAGGGTCTGCTGGTTGAGAAGCGACAGGATGGTGTCCAGTTTTTCATTCATGCCGCGCAAGTACTGGATCAGCCCGTCAGGCAGGGTGGACTGCCCGGCTTCGGAGAGTTGAGGGGAGGCACCCGCCTGGGCGCAATTGAAAAGGGAGGTGAACCGGCCCGTGGGCAGGATCCGCAAATACCCTTTCAGGGCCGTGTCGATCCGGGCAAAGCTGCGCTCTGGGACGGTCATGTAACCTCCTTTACCACGTGTTGGGGTCAACCTCCATGATCATGGCCCGCACCGGGCACACAGTGACGCACATGTTGCATGCGGTGCATTTCTCCTGGTCGAAATCGACCAGCCGGGTTGTCAGGTTCAGATGCAGGGCCTTGGACGGACACAGGGCCGTGCACAGGCCGCAGTGCATGCACGATTCCTCGTTGCGGGAGATCTCGTGGGCCACGGGAGTGACCTTGATGCCCTGCTCCTGCAGATAGGTGACGCCTTGCCGGTAGTGTTCCAGGGTGCCCGAGAGCTCCAGGATCATGTGTCCTTCGCGGCGGGGGTTGATGTTCGCCTGCAGGATGTTGAAGGTCAGGTCAAAGTGTTTGGCCAGATTGTACATCATGGGCTGGCCCGATGATTCGGGCGGGAAGCGCAGACTGACGATGCGACTGTATTCGTGAGTGCTCATGGATGTTCCTGACGGTCGGCTAATTGCCGCTCTTCAAATATGCCTGGGCACGCTTGGCCTCGGCGGAATCGGGATATTTCTTGATCAGATCGTCGAGGACCAGCTTGCCGGCCTGGTCCTTCTTCAGTTTGAAGAAGGAGATGCCCTGCTTGAGGAGGGCCGCCTTGTACTTGTTGGATTTGCTGTGGTCCTCGATGACCTTCTGGTAGGTCAGGACGGCGTTGGCGTAGTCCTGAAGCTGGAAGAAGCATTCTCCCTGCCAGAAGATGGCGTTGGGAACGAGGGGATCCTTGGGAAAACCTTTGGCGAACTCGGCCCACGTGACCTGGGCCTGTTTGTATTTCTTGGCGTAGAAACTTTCCAGGGCCTGCTGATACATGTCCTGTCCCGGTCCCGCGCCTTGGGGCTGATCATCGGCCGGGGCCGCGGGTTGGACAGTCGGGGGCTGGGCAGCCGTGGGCTGAGCAGGCGAAGGCTGGTTGATCGCGGGCTGGGCAGTCGGCACCTGGGACTGGGGAGTCATGGCACCCGGGGCGCCTGCTTGCGGACCGGACGTGGCGGGCGCGGCCTGCGGCATTTCGTCGAAGACGATGCCGAGTTGGGACGCCATGAACAAATTTTTGCGCTCCAGTTCGCGGACCTGGTTGTTCAGGGAATCGATGGTCACGGCTCCGCCGGCGGCGGACTGCTGCATTTCCTGAGCTCGTCGCACATCGTCCATCTGTCCGCTCAGGGTGGCGAGCTGGCTACGCATGGTGTTCAGTTCCGCCCAGCTGTTGGCCTGGGCTGGCTGGCTTCGGGCCAGATCCGATTCCATTTTGGTGATGCGTTCCTGCAGCTTGATCCGTTCCTGCTCCTGAGAGTAGACTTGGCTGCGCAGGCGGTCGAAATCCGAGGTGGTGACACATGCCGGAATGGTGCCGAGCAGGGTCGCCAGCAGGCCGGCGATCATGATTTTTTTGCCGTTGGGAAAAGAAGACATGCGAACCTCTCTCTGGGTGCGGTGTTCATTGTTCCTGAGTTCTTCCGCGTTGCGGGATCGAAGTCAGGAGCGTTCTTATTTTTTAATGGCCCGTTTTCTGCCGAAAAGGATGTAACCCACACCGCCCAGCACCGGCAAGACCACTTGGGCCAGAATCCAGGCCGCCCGTTCCTGATGCGACGGAAATTCGTTCTTGTATAGGTGCCAGATGGACCAGAGATTGGGAATGATGGGCGCGATCAGCAAGGGAATGACCAGCAGAAGCTTTTCCTGGGAAATATCAGCGAACATGGCGTCTCCTGTGAGAGATGATGAAAAGTCCCAGTCCCACGGCGCCCAGGGCAATGAGCTGCGTCACGCTGATGGGACCGAAATCGCCACGGTAGTCTGCCCGGAAAAGTTCGATCACAAAGCGAAATATCCCGAAAAGAATCAGGAAAAC
>CAXNFJ010000229.1:0-4445 GCA_964201165.1 Desulfomicrobium sp. | reverse complement strand
GGATACTTGTAAACCTAGATGCGTACTTCCAGAGGAGGCCATTCGGGAACGGGTGGCCTCTCTTTTTATCAAGGATGCTAATGAAAATGATGCGTTTGATTTTGTCGATAGTTCTTTTCTGCATGCTCTCCCTGGCGGGCGCCGGACTGGCTGCCGAAGCCCAGCCGGCTCCCGAGGTCACGGTCCTGTCCTCTTTTTTCCGTTCCAAGATTCAGGAAGTGCAAGCGTTGCAGACGGATGTGGACGTCCTTCAAGAGCTGCTGGTGCACCATGCGGCCGAGTTCGCTTCCGCCCTGGACGCTGCCCGCAATCGCTTACAGACACTCGAAGTCATGGCCCGCATGGTCAAGACCAACCCGTATGACATGCGTGTGGCGCTGGCGGAGACCAGATATTCGCAAATGACCTTGGCCAAGGACTTCCAGCCGTTGGAGAATCTGTCCAAGGAGATCGGGATGAAGGCGGTCATCATCGATTCCCTGGAAGAGGACTTGGAGCGGAAATGGGCCACGGGTCTGGACAAGGATGTGCGTCAGGACGTGCAGACCATCCGCAAGAACGTGACCGTGGTGGGGCAGAAATTAAAGGATCTGCAGGCCCATTTGGAAAAAATCACGGTCCAGGTCACCGACATTCAGGCCCGCAATGCGGAGTGGGTCGTCGCCTTCGAGACGCAGTTGCCCCTGATCTGGAAGGCGGAGTTTCTGGAAGGAACGGAATTTCGATTGTTGCCCTCACCCGGTGCGGACATCCGCAAGGAACTGGCGGATTGGTTTTTGAATTTAAGGGGTTTTTTTGCCAGCCAGTATTCCTCCGTGACCGAAGGGGCAGGGGATTGGGCGGGAATGTTTGTTCTTTTCTGGATCCCTTTTGTTTTTATCGGGTTCGTGGCCTATCGATTTCTGGCTGATGTGTTCGAAAACGCCCAGGCCGGGGGACGCCTGACCTCGGCTTTCGGCATTGTGTGTCTGTCTTTTGCCCTTTCCCTCTTGGCCGCCTTTCTTTCCGGCAAGGTCAAGCAGACTTCACTGCTCCTGGTTTCCACCCATGTGCTCATGCTCCTGGGCGTGCAGGCCCTGGGCTGGGTTTTTCGCAACGTGCGGGGCGTGCTGCAGCGGGACAGTCTCCAGCCCCTGCTGCCCCTGGTTTTTCTATCGCTGAGCGTTTCGGTCCTGGATCTGGTGCGCCTGCCCACATGGATGGAGCATCTGGTTTGGGTCGGGCTTCTGGTCCTGAGCAGCCTTTTTTTTGGCATGACTCAACCGCAGCTGCGCTATGAGCGAATGATCCGCCGCGTCCACCCCTACATCCTGGCGGTACTTGTGGCCATGGCCGTGCTGGGCTGGGGCAATCTGGCAGTTTTGGCCAGCACCCTGTGGGGCGTCTTGGCCTTGGCGGTGCAGCTAGGCATTGGTGCGTCGAGCGTGGTGCAGGTGCTGTTTGAAAAAATGGAAAAGAAAGGTTTTCGGGCGTTGGTGGCGGACCTGGCCGTGACCTTTCTGTCGCTTCTGGTCTGGTTGGCCGTGGTGCTGGGGGTCATGACGTGGGTGACCATCAACCTTGGCACCAACGCGGTTTTTGAAAAGCTCTCGACCCTGGAACTGAATTGGGGTGATTTTTCTTTCAATTTCTTGCGGCTCGGCGTGGTGCTTCTGCTTTTCCAGATCGTACGCTCCCTGGCGTTAGCCTGGAAAGCGGTCATGGACAACGAGCATTTGCGATGGAAAAACATCGATCATGGCGCGGCGGCCTCGCTGCAGCGCATCGGCATCTACTGCATGTGGATGCTCTACGCTCTGGTCAGCGTGAACCTGCTCGGCATCAGCCTGGACAACTTCGCCCTCATTGCCGGTGGTTTGTCCGTGGGCATTGGTTTTGGCATGCAGGCCATCATCAGTAATTTCATCAGCGGCCTCATCCTTCTTTTCGACCGGGCCATTCAACCCGGAGACGTGATCGAGGTGGGCGGGGTTTGGGCCAAAGTAATGAGCGTCAATATACGCAACACCGAGGTGCAGACTTTCGACAACGCCAAGATCTTTGTGCCGAACTCAGCTTTGATCGCAAATCAGGTCACCAACTGGACGCATCGCAACGATGTGCGCATCCGGCGCGATGTGGCCGTGGGCGTGGCCTACGGTTCGAATGTGGCCCTGGTGAAGAAGATTCTGCTGGAGGTGGCCGAGGAACATCCGGCCGTGTTGAGCACGCCTGAGCCCTGGGTCATTTTCAATGATTTCGGGGCCAATTCCCTTGATTTTGTTCTTCGCTTCTGGGTGCGGCATTTGGATCTCGCCTTGTCCACGTCATCGGAGATCCGGGAAGCCATCGAGCTCAGCTTCCGGGAACATAAAGTGGAGATCCCCTTTCCGCAGATGGACGTGCACATGCGCCCCGGGGATGGGGTCGTGCTGGTCAAAAGCGGGGACTGATCTCCGGCGCATCACTCAAAAAAGGCCACCCTCCGCGCGGGGGTGGCCTTTTTTTATGTCTCACGGGGTGTTCACGGCTTGCTGTTCCTTGTTGCGGATCATGGTTGAAGGAGATGTTTTTTGAACAAGGACAAGCTGTTTGGAACACGTTACGAACATTTTAGAATCACGAAAAGAACCTTATGGTCAACGCTGAGAATAACCCTTGTGCGCATGTTTATAATGCATATAATTATCTGAAAATGAACAATAAAATATGTCAGTTTTTTTGTTTGTTCAGCTCACTGTCATGACAAAAGCAGCTGTCAGCAAACATCCTCAGAGGAATTTGTGATTTGAGGTCGAGAAGTTGGGAAAGGAACATGTTACGAACAGTCAGATGCCATGAAGAGAACAATTCATGCGGCGTATCCCGGCATTTCAACTCACGGGTTGACCATGCTTTAAAAACCGAAGATTCTGGATTTTGAGTGCATTATCTTGATGGATTGCACCTGGAAGACGCTCGTTGCCATCAACGCGGCAATGCTTGGCGTGGCGGGAATAATGGCAGGGTGCTGACTTCACCTGCATCAATGTCAACGAAACGAGGCCCCGCTCGGTGACCAAGGCATCCGAAAACGTCATCTTCACCAGTTCCACTTGCGGGGACGGCGTGGAGCTTTTGCGTGCGCATTATGAGCGTCATGCTTTTTCCCGGCATAGCCACGACGGCTATGCCTTGGGTCTGATCGAGGATGGAGCCCTGAGGTTTCGTTATCAGCACCATGACCATGTGGCGGAACGAGGGGAAATCAATCTGGTCGTTCCCGGAGAATGTCACGACGGTCGGGGTGCGGACGCGCAGGGGTGGACCTACCGTATGTTCTATCTGGCCCCCCATGTATTGCGGGACGCCGCGAATGAACTGAGCCTTGGTTCCGGCCTGCCTGATTTTTCAGCCGGTGTGCTGCAGGATCCGGCGCTGGCGAAATGCATCCGCGTGACCCATGATCGGCTGACAACTCATGGTGCCAGCATGTTGGAAAAAGAATCACGCCTCCTCCATCTGCTGACGTTCTGGATTCGTCGCCACGCCCAGGATCGGGGCATCGTGTCGCGCGCGGGATCGGAGCATACGGTCGTACGTCGAGCCAGGGATTATCTCGCGGCACATTTTGCGCACAACCCCACTCTGGCGGAGTTGGCCCTGGCGGCGGGCATGAGCCCTTTTCATCTCTTGCGTGTTTTCACCACGGCCACGGGGCAAAGCCCGCATGAATTTCTGATTCAAAAACGGGTGGATACGGTGAAAAAAATGCTCCAGTCCACGCTCCCCTTGGCCCGCATTGCGGCCGATTGCGGCTTTGCGGACCAAAGCCACATGACTCGCCTCTTCCGTCGCCAGCTTGGAATCACTCCGGGAAAATACCGCAATATCCTTCTAAACCGCACGGATGAAAAATCATAAGCCTTCGGAAACGGAGGTTACATGCATTCTTTCATCCCCCATATCCTGTTGAATCTGGCCATGGTTCTGGTCGGCAGTTCCGTCGTGGCCGGAGAAATCCTGATCCGCCATTTTCCGGTGCATCTCGGGTCTCTGCTGCGCTTTGCCTTGGCCAGCGCCCTCATCATTCCCTTCTGGCTTGTGTGCGAAGGCGGGCCGCCCAGACTTCGCCGTCGCACCTGGATGATCCTGACCGCCCAGGCCTTGTGCGGCTCCGTCCTGTTCACGATATTTCTGCTGCACGGCCTGCGCTGGACCTCTCCGGCCGCAGCGGGAATCATCACCAGCAGCACTCCAGCCTGCATGAGCCTTCTGGCCTGGCTCGTGCTGCAAGAGCGGCCCAAAAGGCGCATCGTCGCGGGAATAGTGTTGTCCGTGGCGGGTGTTGCCATTCTGAACCTGGCTGGAGCGGCCGAGGGAGGATCGCAGTCCTGGCCCGGCAACATGCTGGTAGGTGCGGCCGTCATCGTCGAGTCCCTGTTTTTGCTGGTGCGAAAATCCATCCAGGAGCAGTTGTCTCCGCT
>CAXNFJ010000228.1:0-4448 GCA_964201165.1 Desulfomicrobium sp. | reverse complement strand
ATTGCAGGATGCCTTCGCCATGGTTTGCGAGGAGACGCTGATACAGCGAGTGTGTTTTGTTCCGCATGGCTTCAAGGGAAAACTCGTTTCTGAAGGCCCTGCGATTGTCCACAGGAGTGGAGAGGATTTCGTCAAGTTGCACGCTTGCTTCCGCGACGTTGAAATAGCGTATGCGCTTGTAGTACGTGGCGATTTCCTGAATGGGACTGGACTCCCGTGCCAGAATTGGAAGGCCGTGGGAACAAGCTTCCAGTACAACGCCCGGCATGCCTTCATGTTCGGGTCCAGATGTGAAGAGGAGGGCGTTTAAAACGGGGTATACGCGATCCATTTCGTGCAGTTCACCTGTGAAGGTGACTGATTGCGAGATACCGAGCCTGGCACAGAGTTCAATGTACGAGTTCTGGTTTCCTCCGCCAATAACGACGAAATGATATGCTCCGGGGCGCACTTTCAAAGCTTGTGCTGCAAAATTAAAAAGAAAATTTAGCCCCTTGCCTTGAGTCAGCCGGCCGACAAAGCCAATGAGCGGGACCGAGGCAGGGAGTTTCAAATCCATTCTCGCGAGAGTCGGCATATTTGCAGTCAGGTCAATTCCGTTGTGTAGCACACTCAGCATGTGCTTCGGCAGGCCGGTCTTCGATTGAAAAAAAGCAAGTGATTCTTCCGATACGAATGTGATGTGATGCGAAAAGAGGCGGTGTACGAGGGATTCTTCAGCAATTTGTTTCCATTGTCGGAAAGTTGACGCTCCATACCAATGCAGTCCGCGCGAATGCACCTGCCCGATGCGCACAGGGACGCGTGCGAGGGCCGCTGCCAGGATGCCGAAGATGTTGCCGCCGAAGGAATGGGTATGCACAATGTCTGCCTCGTGTTCTCGGAACAACCGGGCCAGTTTCCAGAGGGCCGCCGGATTCCAGTGCCCTTTGCGCGGCAGAAAATGGGTCTTGACGCCAAGCTCGGCCAACTCGTCAAAGAAAACGCCCTTGTCTTTGTAGGTCACGATGTGCACGTCGTAATCGTCCATGAGTAGCGGTAGCAGCGCGCGCAGCCGCCGCTGGATGCCGCCGATCTTCAAATTGTTCGTGACTCTGAAAAGAACCGGTTTCTTCATTTGCTGATACTTATTCGCTACGCGCCAGAATTTTTTTGGCCAGCACTGCCGCGCCGAAGCCGTTGTCGATATTGACCACGCCCACGCCCGGTGCGCAGGAGTTGAGCATGGCCAGGAGAGGGGCCAGGCCCGCGAAGTTGGCCCCATAGCCTGTCGAGGTCGGAACCGCAATGATTGGTGCCTTGAGCAGGCCGCCCAGAACACTGGGCAGCGCGCCCTCCATCCCGGCCACGGCGATGATGACCTTGGCCTGCCGCAGACTCTGCAGGTGCGGCTGCAGGCGATGCAGTCCGGCCACGCCCACGTCGGCTACGAGGTGCGCGCTCAAGCCCAGAAACGTGGCAGTGCCCAGGGCCTCGCGAGCCACGGGCAGGTCCGATGAACCGGCCGTGACGATGAGTACATCGGAGTCGGGAGCGTTCGGGTCGACAGCCCGCAGGTCCGATCCCAGGCAAAAGAGGCGTGCTTCCTCCCAGAGGCATCCGTGCGGGAAAAGACGCAGCAACTCTTGGCCGTGCGGGTGCGAAACCTTGGTGGCCAGAACCGGGTGGTGCTTGCTCAATTCTGACAGGGACGAGCTGATTTGCTCCAAGGTTTTGCCCTGGCAATAGACCACTTCGCCCACATTCGTGCGCTGAAGTCGCCAAGGATCCAGATTGAGATTTTCGTGTTTATGGGCGAGTCCGTGCTCAAGGATGATGCCATGGGCTGTTTCGGAAGAAATATTGCCGACGGCAAGCTCGTGCAGCAGGGACTGTAATTCGTTTGGATTCATGGGCAGGAAAGGGGGACTGGTTCGCCGGGTTACACGTGAGGAAAACTTTACGTAACGATCCATTCCGTCCCTAGCAGATGGGTGCATGACGGGCAAGCTGCCAAGACTGCGCTGTATTGCAAAGACGCTGGGGAAAAGATAGCGTGTTCAGATATGGCGGCAAAGCGTATCCTCTTCATTTCACGATCCGAACTCGTATCCCCCCTGCATGCCGAATTCATGACGCATGAGTGTCAGGCCATGGTCGTTGACGACCGGTCTTCGGCCTTGAAAGTACTGGAAGCCCGCAAGGCGGATCTTGTTTTCACTCTGCCCGCTCTGCCCGGATATCGAGCCCAGGATCTGCTTGAAGCCATGCACACTGCCGGAATCACGATCCCGGTCATTGTCTTTACGGAAAAAGGCAGTGCCGAGGAAGCGCGTTATTATATGGAAATGGGCGTCCAGGATTACTGGCTGTGTCCCTTGACCTGGGAAAAGATCCAGACCGTCCTGCCTGCGGACGCGACACCCATTATTCCCATTGCCGCGAGCCGACCCCGGGACGTGTCCATTATAGGCCAACACCCCTCCGTGGCCCGTGTGCTGGCCCTGGCCCGCCAGGTGGCCGCCTCCAAGGCCACGGTGCTCATCTCCGGCGAG
Source organism: Desulfomicrobium sp. (assembly GCA_964201165.1). GTDB lineage: Bacteria > Desulfobacterota > Desulfovibrionia > Desulfovibrionales > Desulfomicrobiaceae > Desulfomicrobium. The sequence continues at coordinate 1,914 of CAXNFJ010000228.1, read as the reverse complement.
TCGGGGACAGGCAAGGAAATGTTCGCCCGCTTCATTCATGCCCATTCGGGTCGGGAAAACGGCCCCTTCGTGGCCGTCAACTGCGCCGCCCTGCCCGAGCACTTGCTCGAAAGTGAATTATTCGGGCATGAGAAGGGTGCTTTTACGGGTGCCATTGCCCGCAAGTTGGGCAAGTTCGAGTTGGCCAGTGGTGGAACCCTGCTCCTGGATGAAATTTCGGAAATGGCACTGGCCCTGCAGGCCAAGCTGCTGCGTGCCTTGCAAGAGGGCGAGATTGATCGAGTGGGGGGAGTAGAGACGGTCAAGGTGGACGTGCGCGTCCTGGCGACGACCAACCGCAATTTGGAGCAGAGCGTGGAGAAGGGCGAATTCCGACAGGACCTTTACTATCGGTTGAACGTGATCCCGTTGCGCCTGCCCACCTTGGCCCAGCGTGGAGAGGACGTGCTGCTGCTGGCCGATTTTTTCATCCGCCGCCATGCCAAGGAATACGGCCTTGGCATCCTGCAGTTTTCGGACGAGGCCAAGGCGTGGCTGCTGGCTCATGACTGGCCCGGGAATGTGCGCGAGTTGCAGAATCTGATGGAGCGGGCCGTGCTCCTGGCCGGGGGCGGGCCCATCCGCCCGGTTCATTTTCTCATAGACGGCCAGGAATGGTCGCCGGATCTCCCCGAGGAAAATGGCCCGGAGCCTGGCGTGCAAAGCCTGCCGCAGGCGTCGTCCATTGCCTTTGATGCGGACGGCCGCATTCCGACCATCCAGGAAATGGAGATGCACCTGATCATCAAAAGCCTGGACAAGACTGCCGGTAACCGGACCAAGGCTTCGGAACTCCTGGGAATTTCCGTGCGCACACTGCGCAACAAACTCGGTGAATACAGAAAGATCGGTCTGGACATCCCCTGAAGAGACGGACCGTTAGGGAGAGTATATGATACTTTGTTCGCAAGTTGACGGATATTTGGCCAACTCCTCGTGGATTCGGCGCATGTTCGAGACAGGCATTGAGCTGAAGAAGAAATACGGGGCCGGGAATGTCTATGACTTCAGCCTGGGCAACCCGGATCTGGCTCCGCCCACGGTCGTGGCCGAGGGGTTGCGCGAGCTGGCCGATGATGCCGGGAAGCCTTTTGCCTTCGGCTACATGCCCAACGCGGGCTACCCGCAGGTACGGCAGCGGCTGGCCGAGGTGGTTTCCGTCGAACAGGGCGTGGCCGTGCCCCCCGAGAACGTGGTCATCACGTGCGGGGCTGCTGGCGGAATCAATGCCCTGTTCCGGGCCGTGCTCGAACCCGGAGACGAAGTGCTCTGCCCTGCGCCGTACTTCGTGGAGTATGGTTTTTACGCCGAGAATCATCGCGGGGTGCTCAAGGCCGTGCCTTCCAAGCCGCTGACATTCGAACTCGATCTGCAGGCAATGGCCGCCGCTATCACCGAACGCACCCGTTGCGTATTGATCAATTCGCCGAACAACCCCACGGGCCGCATCTATTCATTGGAAGAGCTTGCCCAATTGGCCGATATCCTGCGCCAGGCCTCAGCCCGGACCGGGCGGCCAATCCTGTTGATCTCCGACGAGCCCTACCGGTTCCTGGCCTACGACGGGGTGCAGGTGCCGGCGATTTTTCCGGTCTACGAGCACAGCGTGGTGATCAGTTCCTTTTCCAAGAATCTGGCCCTGGCCGGAGAGCGGGTCGGATATGTGGCCGTGAATCCGGCCATGCCCGAAGCGGCGCGTCTGGTGGCCGGGGTGGTGCTGACCAATCGCATCCTCGGTTTCGTCAACGCTCCTGCCGTAGGGCAAAAGCTCCTGGCCAAGGCCTTGGGGCACGAAGTGGATGCTTCCATCTACGCCCGACGCCGGGACGCCATGGCCGACGTGCTGCGGGAGGCCGGTTTTGCATTTTCCCTGCC
>CAXNFJ010000227.1:0-4490 GCA_964201165.1 Desulfomicrobium sp. | reverse complement strand
TCACGCAGAGGTACACATGACAAATTCGGACTCCTCCCCAGTTTTCGACAAAGGCCCGCTCTCGACGCTGCGCGGCAAGATCACCGCCGCCATCCTGGTCCTGCTGGCCTTGAATGCCATAGGCATGGCCTGGATGCTGTGGAGCGCCCGGGCCGTCATTGAGGCCAGAGCATGGGGCATTGCGGCCATCCTCTTCCTGATGGCCCTTGGTTTTGGAGCCGTTGCCCTCAAAATCCTGCACCGTGAAGCAAGCAAGGGCATCACCGGCATCAACGCGGTGTTCCAAAACATCCAGGGGCAGGAAGCCGACCTGTCCTGCACCATGCAGAAGCTGGACAACCCCGACCTGCAGCACATCGCCACCTGCTACAACGCTTTTCTGGGCAGCGTGCGGGAGCTGGTGGAAAAAATCCGGAAAATGGGCATCGACATCGCCCTCGACAGCACCCGCATGGCCAAGTCCGTGTTCGACACCAGAAACAAGACCGCGGCTCAGGGCACAATCGCCGGGGAAGTGGCCATCGCCAGCAACGAAGCCAACGCGGCCATTGCCGAAATCGCCCAGAATACCCAGTATGTCGCCGAGAAAACCACCAGTAACCTGAACACCGCCCACAGCTCCCACTCGGAGTTGCAGGACGTCACGGACAAGATCCACAAAATCCACGCCATCGTCGAATCCTTCCGCAACACCGTGGACGAGCTGGGCACGAGCTCGGCCAACATCCTGAGCATCGTGACCATCATCAACGGCATCTCCGAACAGACCAACCTCTTGTCCCTCAACGCCACCATCGAGGCGGCCCGGGCCGGGGAGCATGGCAAGGGCTTTGCCGTCGTGGCCGAAGAGGTGCGCGAACTGTCACGCAGGATCAAGCCGGCCACGGAGGAAATTTCCAACAATATCGAGTCGATGATCAAGATTGTCGAACGCACCCAGACCGAAACAGTGGAAATCCTGAACTACGCCAAGGACACCGACCATGTTGTGACCGCAGCCACAGGCAACTTCCAGCGCATGATCGATGATTTTGAAACGGCCAACGACCAATTGATCAAGATCGCGGCCGCCATCGAAGAGTTGTCGACCAACAACAGCGACGTCACGGAAAAAGTAAATAACATTAATATGTTGAGCCAGGAAATCGCCCACGACATGAACGTGTCGGCCACCTCGGTCGATGCCCTGAACTCAATCACGGAGCGCATGCTGGAGATGGTGGCCAGGTTCAAGACCGGTGAAGGCACCTTCGACACGATCATCGCCACCGGCAGAGAAATCCGGGACGACTTCCAGGCTCGGATACAAGGGATGAAGGAGCGCGGGGTCAATGTCTTCGATGCCCAGTACAGGCCCGTGCCGAACACCTCGCCCCAAAAATATGTCACCGCGTTCAGCGAGACTTTTACCAAGGAGATGCAGACCGTGGTCGATGAAGCGGTGAAGCGGATTCCGGGTGCCATCTATTGCCTGGCCATCGATCGCAAAGGCTATCTGCCCGTGCACCACGGGTCCTTCTCCAAACCCATGAGCGGAGATCCGGCCAAGGACCTGCTCTACAGCAGACATCAGCGCATCTATCAGAACAACCGCACCGAACAGCGCAGGTGCTCGCATACCGAACCCATTCTGCTCCAAACCTATATGCGCGACACCGGCGAAATCCTGAACGACATGTCCATGCCCATCTATGTGGACGGCAAGCATTGGGGAGCCTTCATCATGGGCTTCGACCCACGCGCCGTTTTTTCCTCCTCCGCCTCCTGACCAGCCTCCAGACAGCAGGAAGGCCGGATTCCCCGGCCTTCCCTCACGACTCCGGCGTCACCGGACATCCGCTCAGGCCCCGGTCCACGGTCACCAGAAAATCCTGCACATTGGTCAGCATTCCCCGCGCCCCCAGGGATCCCCGGTTGGCCAGCTTGGTGGTCACGAAGTCCGACATGTCGACGCAGTAAAAATACACCGGCCTCACCCTGCCCTCGCACACTGTATAGGAAGGAGTCAGATTGCCCGCGGCGATGGAATGCAGCTGCGTGGCCAGGGCGATGACCGTGGTGGCCTGACTCGTCACGGCGCGCATGCGGTCCTGAGCCAGGTAGGCGCTGGCGACGGTTCCGGGCAACGGGCCGTCGTCACGGATGGATCCGGCCAGGACATAGGGGACCCCGGCCTGATGCAGGGCGAGCATGACGCCGTCCGTGATCATGCCCAGATCAATGGCCTTTTCGATGGAGCCTGCCGCGCGCACGCTGTTGATGACATCCAGATGATTGTAATGGCCCAAGGGCTGGCCCTGCCGGGAATAGATGTCCTGCCCCAGGGCCGAACAGAAACGGCTGGCTTCGAGGTCGTGCACGGCCAGGGCGTTGCCGGCCAGGACCGCATCCACGAAGCCCTGGCGAACAAGATTCACAAAGGCGTTTCTGGCATCGAAATCAAAGACTGTCGCCGGCCCCAGGACCCAGACGATGCTGCCGTGCTCCCGTTCATGGCGCAGCAGCCTGTACAGCTCATCATAGTCGAGCGAGAAGGCGCTCTCCCGGCTGATGTGCTGACGAAAGAAAAATTTCTCGGCGGACTGGCCGGGCTGCTCGAACCCCTGGGTATGCACAAAGATTCCGTCCTCGCCATTCTCTCCCCGGCCCACGGCCACCGGATCGCCCTGGCACAGATTTCGGAACTCGCGCACCGCGATCCCGTCTCCTTCGCGCACCAGCACGCAGTCCATGCGGGGCTGCCGGGGCAGGACCCAGTTCCCCGGGGAGAGATGCACGTATTCGGGATAGATGGACGTGGCATGATAGTTGTCCGGGGCCACGCCCTGGAACGGCGCAGGTTCGAATCGGGCCACGGGCGCTGTACGAAGTTGTGGAGCCGAAAAATCGGGCTCGTGGTATGGGGGCAGGATAAAGCTCATGGAGACCTCCGTTGAGGTCCCCGTAACAAAATCATGGCCTTTCCGGCAATGCCTTCATGGAGATGCACATGTCCAAAAAAATCATGTGCATCCGGTTGTCCGGGGTCAACTCCGGATGAAAGGACGAGGCCAGGAGATGCCCCTGGCGCAAGGCCACGGGAGCGTCCCTCAGGCGGGCAAGGATATGGACGTTCGCGCCCGTATCCACCACGCGCGGGGCGCGGATGAACACTCCGGGAAAGGGACTCATTCCGGACAGGCAGTCCAGCCACAAGTCGGCCACGAAACTTTCCCGTTGGCGGCCGTACGCGTTGCGGGCCACGCCCATGTCCATCAGGCCCAAGAAAGGCTCCTCGCCCTCGATGCGCTTGGCCAGCAAAATGAGCCCGGCGCACACGCCCCAGACCGGACGGGTCGTCCCGTAGTCCCGCAAAGCCCTGTCCAGGCCGCTTGGCCCGGCCAGCCGCCGCATGCTCGTGCTCTCGCCCCCGGGCAGGATGAGGCCATCAAGACCGCACAGATGGCGCGGCGTACGGACCAGTTCGGACCGCACGCCCAAAGATTCCAGCATGATAGCATGCTCGGCGAAGGCGCCCTGCAGGGCCAGGATGCCGAGGCGCATCACCAGCCCCGGGAGGCGAACTGCTCGGCGCTGTCCAGGGAACGGACCGCGATGCCGGACATGGCCTCGCCCAGATTTTCACTGACCTGGGCCAGGATCGCCGGATCGTCGAAATGGGTCACGGCCTGGACGATGGCCCGCGCCCGCCTGGCCGGATCGCCGCTCTTGAATATGCCCGAGCCCACAAAGACGCCGTCCATGCCGAGCTGCATCATCAGCGCCGCGTCGGCCGGAGTGGCCACGCCGCCGGCCGCGAAATTGACCACGGGCAGTCGACCCAATTCGCGCACCTGACGCAACAATTCCACTGGCGCGCCGATTTCCTTGGCAAACGTGACCAGCTCTTCGACAGGCATGTGCCGGACCCGCCGGATTCCCCCCTGCACGGCCCGGGCATGGCGCACGGCCTCGACCACGTCCCCCGTGCCGGCCTCGCCCTTGGTCCGGATCATGGCCGCGCCTTCGGCGATGCGGCGCAGAGCCTCGCCCAGATTGCGGCAGCCACACACAAACGGCACGCAGAACGCGCTTTTGTCGATATGAAATTCCTCGTCCGCCGGAGTCAGGACTTCGCTTTCATCAATATAGTCCACACCCACCGCCTCAAGGATGCGGGCTTCCATGAAATGTCCGATGCGGCATTTGGCCATGACCGGAATGGACACGCTGGCCATGATCTCGCGGATCATGCCGGGATCGGACATGCGGGCCACCCCGCCGCTAACGCGGATATCCGCCGGAACCCGCTCCAGGGCCATGACCGCGCAGGCCCCGGCCTCTTCGGCGATGCGGGCCTGATCCGCGTTGACCACATCCATGATCACCCCGCCCTTGAACATCCGGGCCAAGCCCGTGTTCAGCAATGTCGTGTCTTTGTTGTCGCATGCCTGGTTCATGCCGTCCTCCTCGTAAAAGATTGGACAGTCCTTGGACCAGCTCAAGGCGGA
>CAXNFJ010000226.1:0-4502 GCA_964201165.1 Desulfomicrobium sp. | reverse complement strand
ACCACACGGCCTTCCCGCAATATGTCGCCTCCCTGACCGGCGATTCCGGACTTGAGGAACTGACTCGCAAATACATGTCGTGGTATTATAAACAGATGGAAGTGGTTTACGCGCCGTCCCAGGCCATCGCCGAGGAGTTGGTGGCTCTTGGCGTAGAGCGCGGGGCCATACGGGTCTATCCGCGCGGAGTGGACACGTTGCGCTTTGATCCGTCCAAGCGAAACGGCTTTTACAAACGCTGGCCGGAGCAGGACGTTTTCAAGCTCTTGTATGTGGGACGAATTTCCAAGGAAAAGGATTTGGACATCCTGGCCGCCGCCTTTCGGAAAACATGCGAGGCACTGAGCGGACGCGGGGCGACACTGGTCATCGTTGGCGACGGGCCGTATCGGCGGGAAATGGAGCGGGAACTTACGGGGCTGCCGGTGCTCTTCACCGGAATCCTGCGTGACGAGGCCTTGGCCGAGGCCTACGCCTCGGCGGATCTTTTTGTCTTTCCATCCACGACGGACACCTTCGGCAACGTGGTCTTGGAAGCCCAGGCTTCAGGGCTGCCGGTCATCGTCAGCGACAGGGGCGGTCCCATGGAGAACATCGACATCAACGAGACGGGCATTGTCGTTCCCGGCCAGGATGTGAACGCATTGGCGCGGGCCATGATCAATCTCTGCTCCGACACCACCCGACTCAAATCCATGGGTGAAAAAGCGCGCATCTTCGCCGAGAACCGGACTTTCGGCTCCGCGTTTCTGGCCACCTGGGACTTGTACAAGGGCCCGTCCGCGGCTTGAGAAGGAAAACATGCCGTTGCGGCGCGTCCGGCATCGTCCCTGTCCCTGCATCACCTGAATCTGCCGCCTCTCATTGTTCCGTAAAACAAACCTGCGGGATGCTCGTCTTAAAAAAGATAAACGCTGTGGTTTTCTGCCGCGCAAGGAGAGGCGCGTATCCGCCTCTACCATTTGCGCTCGTATTTGTTCCTGAGCATGATGGCCAGTGCGTTCATGGACAGTAGAATGGCCAGGAGGACGATGATGCCTGCGGAGGTGCGCTCGGTGAAGGCGCGCATGGATTCGGAGGACCAGACGTAGATCTGGGCGGGCAGGACCGTGGCCGCGCTGGTCACTCCGCTGGGCATGTCCGAAATGTAGGCGACCATGCCGATGATGAGCAGTGGGGCGGTTTCGCCGATGGCCCGGGCCAGGCCGATGATGGTGCCGGTCAGGATGCCGGGCAGGGACAGGGGCAGGATATGGTCCCAGACCACCTGCCAGTGCGTGGCCCCCAGGGCCAGGGCGCCCTCGCGGATGGAATCGGGAATGGCCCGGATGGCCGCACGGGTGGAGATGATGATGACCGGCAGGGTCATGAGCGCCAGCGTCAGGCCGCCGACCAGGGCCGAAGACCGGGGCAGCCCCATGAAATTGATGAAGATGGCCAGGCCCAGCAGGCCGAAGAGAATGGACGGGATGGCCGCGAGGTTGTTGATGTTGACCTCGACGATGTGCATGAGCCGGTTGTCCGGGGCGAACTCTTCCAGATAGATCGCGGCCATGACTCCGGCCGGAAAGCTGAAGATGAAGGTGATGGCCAGCAGATAGACCGTGCCCACGGCGGCGGAGAGGATGCCGGCCATTTCCGGCAACTTGGAGTCGCCGTTGGCGAAGAACCCGACATTGAAAACTTTTTTGAGAGACCGCTGAGCCAGAAGCTCATCGACCAGGACGATCTCCTGCGGCTTGAGCCGGTTCGGCTTGCCTTTGACGTATTGGTCCACCTCGGCGTTGGCGAGCACCCATATTTTTTGGGTTGTGCCGAGCAGTTGCGGATTTTCACGCAACTGCATGGGCAGGATGCGGGTCACCCCGCGGCTGACCAATCTGGAGATTTTGGGGTTCAGCGCGGACATCGGATTATCGTAGATCGTCTGTGAAAAGGTGATCTCGGCCTGAATTTCCGTCTGCAGGAAGGCGGTGTATCCTTGGCGGATGATATCCGCGAAAAAGACCACCAGAAAGATTCCGGCGACCAGGATGGCCATGTAGGACAGGGCCTTGAACTGGCCTTCGCTGTTTTTGCGCCTGCGCAGGCTGCGCGGGTCGATGGGCATGCTCACGGGTGGCTCCTTATTCGTAGCGCTGGCGGAATTTGCGGATCACGGTCAGGGAAACGATGTTCAGGCACAGGGTCAGGACCAGGAGCACCAGGCCCAGGCCGAAGGCGGACAGCGTTTCCGGGCTGTCAAAGGCCTGATCGCCGGTCAGGGCGTCGACGATGCGCACGTTGACCGTGGTCATCCCCTCCAGCGGGTTCCAGGACAGGTTGGGTTGCAGTCCTGCGGCCATGACCACGATCATGGTTTCCCCCACGGCGCGGGACACGGCCAGCAGGCAGGCCGAGACGATGCCCGGCAGGGCTGCGGGCAGGATGACCCGCTTGATGGTCTCCGAAGGATAGGCGCCGAGCGCCAGGGACCCTTCGCGCAGGCTCTGCGGGACCGCGCTGATCACGTCGTCGGACAGGGAGGAGACCAGGGGGATGATCATGATGCCCATGACCAGGCCAGGGCTCAGGGCGTTGGTAAAATCCGCCTGCAGGCCCACGCTTTCCGCCACGCGCACGATGAAGGGGCTGACCGTGATGGCGGCGAAAAACCCGTAGACCACGGTGGGGATGCCGGCCAGGATCTCCAGGGCCGGCTTGGCGATGCGCCGGGTCCTGTGGGAGGCGTATTCGGCCATGCAGATGGCCGAGAGGAGCCCCACCGGGATGGCCACGCACATGGCGATGGCCGTGATCATGAAGGTGCCGGCGAAGAGCGGGACCGAGCCGAAGAGCGGCTGGATCTGGCCGTCCGCGCCGATGGAGGCCGCATCGGGGTTCCAGGTCGTTCCGGTCAGGAAATCCCAGAAATTGACGATGCGGAAAAAATGGACCGCTTCGAAGACGATGGACAGCACGATGCCGATGGTGGTCAGAATGGAGATGAGCGAGGCCACCAGCAGCACCCTGGTGATGGTCTTTTCGAGCACCGTGCGCACCCTGAAGCCGGGGCGTATGGCCTTGAGCGCGACCCACATGCTTCCCGCGGCCAGCACCAGGATCGTGGCGGCGAGCATGGGCCAGGGCACCTTCACCAGGTCGAAGAGGTCGAGAATCGAAGCCACGGCGCTGATCAGGACGGCCGGCATGAGCATCCTGGTCACGGCGTACCAGCCGAACAGGTTCTCCGAGGCCTTGTAGCGGGCCTTGGGGTCCTGCTGGGCGCGGATCTTCCTGCGCCCGAGGAGATAGCCGAAGATGGCCAGGGGCAGAAGGCCGGCAAGCAGGTATTGAGTCAAATAGGTTGCGGTCACGAGAAACCTCGCTTGTTGTCGGACGCGGCGAAGGGCCGACCCGTTGGATCACGGCTCGGCCCTTGGGTTCTTCCAGTGCTTGCGATTACTTCTTTTTCAGATCGTCCAGTGCCAGCTTCTTCTTGCTCAGCACGTTCTCGCGAGCCTTGGCGCGCTCTTCCTCGGGCAGCGGGATGAGCCCGATGGACTTGAGCAGGCCGTCCTTGCCGATCATCTTGTCGCTCATGAACAGCTCCACGTATTCCTTCAGACCGGGGATGGCCTCGTAGTGGGCGTTCTTGACATAGAAGTAGAGGGAGCGGGAGATGGGGTACTTGCCGGCGGCAACGGTTTCCGGAGTAGGCAGCACATCGCCGATGGCCGTGCCCTGGATGGAGTCCGCATTCTCTTCCAGAAAGCTGTAGCCGAAGATGCCGAACGCGTCCTTGTCCTTGGCCAGCTTCTGCACGATCAGGTTGTCGTTCTCACCGGCCGGGACATAGGCGCTGTCCTGACGGATGCTCTTGTATCCCTTCTCGTATCCTTCGATCTTGCCGCACACTTTTTCGACAACCATTTCCTCGAAGGCGTCGCGGGTGCCGGAAGAGGTGGGCGGGCCGTAGAAGACGATCTTGCGGGCCGGGAGGCTGGGGTTGATCTCGTTCCACATCTTGTAGGGGTTGGGCACGAGCTTGCCATCGAGCATGATGTCGGCGGCTACGGCGGTGGCCAGTTCTTCAAGGGTGATGCTCATGGGCGCATTACTCTTGTTCTGGGCGATGGCGATGCCGTCAAAGCCGATCTTGGCTTCGCTGATGTCGACTACGCCATTCTTGGCGGCGGTCTCGAATTCGGAGTCCTTCATGCGGCGCGAAGAGTTGGCGATGTCGGGCGTGTTCGCACCCATGCCGGCACCGAACAGCTTGTGGCCGCCGCCGGAACCCGTGGACTCGACGACGGGCGCCGCGAACTTGGTGGTGGCGCCCAATTCTTCAGCCACATAACTGGAAAAAGGGAAGACCGTGGACGATCCGGTGATTTTGACCTGCTCGCGGGCGTGGGCCATGCCCGTACCGACCAGCAGCAGGGCCAGAGCGAAAATGGCTTTGTTCAGAAAACGGTTCATGGAAGTGCCTCCTTGGCTATGTTTGTCAGGTTTGTGTCGTG
>CAXNFJ010000225.1:0-4504 GCA_964201165.1 Desulfomicrobium sp. | reverse complement strand
CCCCTTGATGATCAAGGTCCGGATTATCGACCGTATTGATAAAAAACTGGGCGCCGGCACTGTGCGGTTCCGCGGTGCGGGCCATGGCCACGGTGCCTTCGAGATTCTTGAGGCCATTGGTCGCCTCATTCACAACAGGAGGCCGGGTGGGCTTTTCGCGCATCATGTTGTCCAACCCACCGCCCTGAATCATAAAACCTTTTACAACTCTGTGAAACAGGGTGCCTACATAAAAATTCCCATCCACATAACTTAAAAAATTGCCCACAGTTTGCGGAGCCTTGTCCGCAAAAAGTTCAATCAGAAATTCTCCCTTGGTCGTGTCCACCAGGACCACCGGATTGCTCATTCATCCCTCCATAACATGGTCTCTCCATAAAATCGGAGTATAAAAATATACGGCTCTCCCCCGTTTGGCAAACCCTTTACCGGGGTTCGGCCAAATGAGTAATATTGATGCCCACCGGACACGTCTTCTCCATGCGGCGACAGGGACGCCCACCGTTATAAAAAACAATATCCTTATGATTCTATTCAATAATGTCAAACAACAGGAATCCACATACGTGCGGGAAGCATTTGTAGCTCAAGGCTGGCTTTGGCAGACATGAACGTCGCATATGCGCTCAAAAACCGCTGCGGCACGAAATATTGATCGCCTCCGAAAAATTGCACGCCTGTTTTTCGCGTCTCCCATCAATTGCTCTTGCCCTTGCGGTACCCCTGCTTGAAATCGCCAGCCGCGTTTTCCACGCTCTTGACGGTCTTGCCGGTCACTTCCCCCATGGTCGAGCAACCCGCGCCCAACACGGCGGCAAGACAAACCAATACCACCCACTGTCTCCACATCATACGCCTCCGCTGCGGGCACACCAAGGGACGGCACCATCCCGACCCGCACTCCATTTTACGTTTTCTTTTTTGTCCGGGCATCGCATCTATCGCACAATCCACCGACCTTCCAGCCATCAAAAGAGGCGTAATCCTCTCGCGGCTCGACATGAATGGTGGTCTGGGCAGCCGGAAGTGCGACCCGGATCATCTCTTCAATGTCGCAGCACAAGTCATGAGACTGCTGCACCGTCATGGCTCCTGGCACGAGCAGATGAAAATCCACAAACCTGACCGAGCCCGACTTACGCGTGCGCAAGGCGTGGTATCCCGTTTCCGGCCCGGCAACCTTGGCGATGGCACCGGTGATGAGGGAAATTTCGTCCGGCGGCAAGCCCACGTCCATCAATCCGGCCACGGAACGGCGAACCAGGGTCAGGCCTGTCCAGATAATATTGACAGACATGAGCAAGCCCAGGATCGGGTCCAGAATCTGCCAGGATGGAGGAGCGAAATACATGACCGCCAAGGCGGCCACAAGTCCGGCCGAGGTCCATACATCGGTCAGCAGGTGCTTGGCGTCGGCCTCAAGCACGATACTGTCATACTCACGGGCGGCCTGGAGCATGATTTTGGCCGCTCCGAAATTGACGGCGCCGGCCACCGAGGCCACAAGAATGCCGGCGCCCAGAAAGCCGATGGGCTGCGGGTGCAAAAAACGCTGCAACGACGCGTAGGAGATGCCCAGGGCTGCCACGCAGATCAATATCCCTTCCATTCCACTGGAAAAAAACTCGACCTTGCCATGACCATAGGCATGTTTGTGATCCGCAGGCTGGTGGGCGAGGATAATGGCCAAGAGCGCGATAACCCCCGCGGTCAGATTGACCACGGACTCCACGGCATCGGAAAAAAGACCCACCGAACCGGTCAGGAAAAAGGCCCCGAACTTGAGGACCATGGTCAAGAGCGAAGCGCCGATGGACAGGTAGGCGTATTTCCTGGCGTGGACTAGCATCATGAACCTCGGCTATATTTCAGGAACCCCGGCAGGAATCAGGCACACGAAAGTCAACGGCGAGAGCCCCGCGTTGCGGATTTGATGCTCCTCGCTTGCGGGGACAAAAACCGCGTCTCCGGGTCCCACACGCACCCACTCTCCTGTCCGATAAACTTCACCCTCGCCGGCATGGAAAAATATTTCGTGCTCCCAAACATGCGTATGGCGTGGAGTGTGTCCGCCCGGAGCAAGATCAAAACGACGCATGCAGAAATTGCTTGCCCCGTCGGCCTGGCCGATGATCACCCGTCCCGTGACACCCTTGGCTATCCCGGAATCAAAATGCACGGCCTCAACGGCCAATGTTGAAACAACCTTCATTTTACCCCGTCCTTCCGGCACCGAGCCGGATCAGTAATTCCAGACATCAAAAAAATTGAATCCGATGAGCACATGCACATCCTTGCGGGCTGACAGAAAAATGCTTCCCCGCACCGGACAAAAGGAAAATTTCCCATTGTCGAGCATCCAAAAATCATCCGCCACATCCTGAACAATGGCAAAGGAATGCCGTCTTCCTCCGAACTCCACCGAAACCACGCCCAAAACATCATCGGGAAAACCCGCATCGCGCAGCCTATGCATGATGGCGATGGATTGATCCAGGCTGATCCCCCGACCCTTGTCCAGGGTCACGGACGATGGACGCCACAAATCGCCCAGCTCATGCTTGATCTCCAGCAAGGTGCGGCGGTGAATGCGGCGCATCAGCGCCAGATCCATGCTGCCCTTCATCCCCTTGGTCGGACGATCGTTCTCGAATGTCATGGACTCCATCTGCGCCTTTTGCCAAGCGCAGACATCATCGTAGAGAGGACTATTGCGCACCCGGTCGTTTCTGGCAAAGGATCGTTTGCCCGGGCGCAGGGCATAGACCAATCCTCGGAAGGTGGAGAGCATATATCCGGACCAATATTTCAACGTATTCATTCCATTACTCCTCGCTGTCAGTGGACGCTTCTTATTCAAGATCAGACCGTTGTTTGTCAATTTTTGGGCAACCTCGCCTCACGTTGACAAAAAATCAGCGCCCCCGTATTGATTGGGTATTCAATTTAAAGACTTAGAATGGATTTTTTGGCCCAGTCCCAACCTCTTGAACAATCGGGCAGGATGTTTTCCAGAAGTTCTGGATACCTGGGCTTCCGTTACCTTTCCACACATGCACGAGAAGGACACCATGGCCACGGGACCGACAAAAAAAGAACTTCTGCTCAAGGCTGCCAAAGAACTTTTCAGCGAGCACGGATATTCCGAAACAACGTTCAAGAAAATTTCGGAGCGGGCTGGTGTGGCGCTCGGCCTCCTGACCCATCATTTCGGAAACAAGGAAAAACTGTTCCTGACCGCGGGCTTGGATGTCGTGCACGAACTCGTTCAAGCCATCAGAACCAATCTGCAAGGTGTTCCCAACGGGCTCGAAGCGGTCCGGATGTTTGCCAAAACCTATTTCGATTTTGCCCGAAACCCGCGCCAGGATTTCATGGTCCTCGTTCGCTGTTCGCCATTCAGTGATTTGAAGACCATCGAAGACAAGGACATCATGATCCGAAATTTCTCGGAACTGTACGATATCCTGACCGAATGCGTGCAGCGTGGTGTCCAGGACGGCAGCATTCGCAGCGTTGATCCGCAAAAAACTTCCGTCGTCGTCTTCTGCAATCTGGTCGGCGGCATCAGGCATGGGTTGCTCACTCCATACGGTGACGACAACTTGTTTGACGATATCGTCGAATTCATTATTTACGGGCTAAAATCCTGCTGAAAAAGCATAATCCGTTCTTACTTTTTTTTATTTTTCCCATTGGTTTTTACCCATGAATACTTATTATGAAATACTTCTTGTATTCATAACAGATCGTTCATGTGTCAATTCGGGAGGAACCATGCTGGAAAAAAGAAAATGGCCACGAATGGCCTGCCTGGAACGCTGTAGCGTGCAACCTCAGACCGACGGCACGCAATCGCATCCCTCGCGTGTACTGAACTACAGTTTAAGCGGACTCCGAGTGGAAACAGACACTCCACTCGGCAAGGGTGAGTATGTGAAAATCCGCCTTCATGATGATTCTGCCGACAAGGTCTTGGCAGGCGTCGAACAACGGATGGGCAAAGTTCAATGGTGCTCAGATCAGCCTGAACAATTTTCAGGTTTTTTTGAAATCGGCATTGAAATGGTCGGGGGCATCTCCGATCAAGTCCATAACTGGGCCGCACAATCCTAAGTTGTTCCGGCCTCATGATCAAGGGGAGCGACTTCTTACGCCATTCCGTAACCCTTGGTCTGCGTGTCGATCGTGTTGAGCGCTGGCCTGAAAAATGAGGGAAGACGAAAGTTCCGGCTGTTTTTCATACCGGAAACAAGTTCTTGAGCTTACCTGCATACGCGGCTATGACGGCGAATGTTTGTGGTGAACACCATGCGCATAGCCGCTTGAAGACGATGAGAATCGTCCAACCTCAACGCCGCTCAAGGACTTATGCCAAAAAATAAACGACACGCGCATCGCAGGCAACCCAACCTCGCCCTCAAGCGCAAATCCCCGCCCTCCCGTCTTGCACTGTCCTTTTTTGCCTTCCTGGGCATGATCGTCATTGGTGGTGCCATTTTTT
>CAXNFJ010000224.1:0-4506 GCA_964201165.1 Desulfomicrobium sp. | reverse complement strand
GACGCCGAGGCCCTCCTGAAGGCGATTGTCGGCGCCAACCTTGGCCACGGAATGAGCGACAAGTCCATCCAGGAGGCCCTGACCCATTACCGCATGCGTCCGGCCTTCCATGCGGCCGCCGTCAAGTGGACCGCCATGGCCGGCGACATTCCCCAAGGCGTGGCCGCCCGCCTGAGCCAGTTCGACGCACTGGTCGCCGGCGGCGCCCCGCAGCAGGTCGCCCAAGCGCCTGCTGCGAAACAGAAGCCTCAGAAAGAGAAGAAGCCCCAGGAAGAGAAGGAGGGAGGCAAGGAAACGCAGGAACCCAAGATCGAAATTGCCCTGGGCGACACGCCCATGCACATCGTCGACGACCAGCCCGCAGAAGACCGGCGCATCATCGACCAGGAGACCATTGATTTCCACTCCGCCAACGTGGCCATCATCCAACTGAACATGGACAAGGACCTGGCCGAGGCCACAAAAGAGACGGACCCCGTCCGCCGGCACGACCTGGAGATGCGCGTGCTTAACGCCAAGGCCAACCTCCAGTCCGAACAGGACCGTATCGAGACCCTCAAAACCGGCGTCATCGTGCACACCCGTTCCGAGTGGGACGACTTCGCCCGCAGCCAGTTCATCCAGAACATCGCCGCGGATCAACGCAAGATGGAGAAGGTCGACCGGGCCATGAAGAAGGCCCTGTCCATGGCCGACACCCTGCCCTACGACAAGGCCGCCCAGGTGCGCGAGATCGTGGCCAAGGGCTTCAGCCCCGAGGTCATGACGGCCACGGACACGGACAAGGCCTCGGCGGTCATCAAGGACGTCTACACCGTGGCCACAGGGCACTGGGAAGGTGAGAAGAAAATGGCCGATGCCGACGCCGAGTGGGCCGACACCTGTCTACAGACGGCCGAGATGACCAAGAGCGCCGCGGACAAGTCCCTCATGCTCCTGTCCTTCATCGGCGGCCCTGCCGTGAACCGGGTCTACCAGGGCGCGGTCGGATACGTCGAGGGCGGCCCCAAGGAGGCCTTCCTGCGCGTGGGCGGCTCCTACAACCAGCTCACCGGCATCGCCGTGGACGGCTACAGGGGCTTCGAGGCCGCCGTGGAGAGCGGCGGCGGCTGGGAGGAAGGCTTCAAGGGCGCGGGCTGGGAAGTGGCCAAGGGCATCGCCATGGACAAGGCCATGGGCTTCGTGGCCGGCGGAGTGTCCCGGGGCTACGGCGCCGTGAAGGGCCTCAAGGGCGCCCACACCCCCGACGCTGCGGGCTCCACCGGCAAAGCCGCCGCTCCCGATGTCCAGGTCACCAAGGCCGTGGCCAAGGCCAAACCGGCAGGCATCCCCGATGACGGCTTCAACCGGCCCCTGACCGAGGCCGACCAGCAGGCCTACAAGGCCCAGATGGCCGAGGCCCGCACTCAGGTCACTTCCTACAAGAAGACTTTCGACAAGCTGCAGCAGGCCCGCCGCGAAAAGGCTCCGCCCACGGAGATCAAGAAGATCCTGCGCGAGCTTGACCAACGCTCGGCCACGATCCACGCCTCGCCCCAGGCCAAGATGATCATGAAGACCCATCAGCGCAGCCCAAAGAACAAGGAGATGGTCAAGCGCTTCGTGAACAGCATGGACCGGGTCCACAACCGCGTGCAGAAGCGCTTCCACGACAAGATGGACGCCGAGTGGGAACACGAGAACCTCGCTCCCATCCGCAACGCCGACAGCGGCAAGAGCGTCAATACGGACTATGACATCGCACGGCAGGTCAAGTTCGACGAAAACGGGCTGCCCATCTCGCCCAAGAAGAACGGCCGTCCCGTGCCCGAGAGCCTGTGGCAGGCCGAGGCCCAGCAGAAATGGGAAGAGTCATATAGGGAGATCACGGGCCAGGATCCCAAGCGCTCCTGGGAGACCGTGACCACGGGCGGGCACTCCGAAGCCTACAAGGATCTGGCCGTCATCGAGAAGAACGGCGTGCTGCGGGCCAACAAGGCCTGGGCCGGGCAGACCTCCGACGTCAATCAGTTCAAGGGCGACCATCTGCGCGGTGACCCGAACTTCAACCGCATAGAGTCGCATGTGGAGATCGCGCGCAGCACGTCCAAGGAATACCAGAAACGCCTCAAGCCCCTCATGGAGGCCAAGGCCCCGCCCAAGACGGACAAGGCCAACTACGAGGCCTTCATGAAGCACAAGGAGTACTGGGAAAAGATGAACGAAGTCCTGGAGGGCATGGGCTCGGGCCGCATCAACCCCCTGGAGGGCGACCGCCGCATCCGCCTGCTCTCGGGCGGCAAAAGCTCTCTCGAAGTGACCCACGACCTGCGCAACTTCCTGGAGTCGCTGCTCAAGTTCGGCAAGTCGTGAGGCTTCAGCCGACGCAAAAAAGATAGGCCAGGTGCCGCTCCTCGCGGGCCTGGCCTTTTTCTTCGCGTCGGCTCAATTCACTTCACCAGCCGCAGCAGAGTCTCAAGATCCGGCTCCGGGGCGCTGCAGCGGGGACACTTCCCCGCGCCTGGGGCGTAGAGGTCCCCGCAGGCCAGACAGACCCTCGTCTCGCGGTCCAGTTCCGCCTTTTCCGGCCAGTCCAGACCGGAAATCTTGAACACCCTGTCGCCGGGAGCGAAATACTCGTACAGAGCCTCGGACAGACGTAACGTCAGCGCCTTGCCGCCCTGGGTACGGATTATGGCCCTGGGACTGTAGGCGATGTCGTCGCGCTGATCCGCATCACGGCGCACCCGCACCTGCTTCATGAACAGCTCCTCCACCACCCCGGTCCAGCTTTGCGTCGTCTGCTTGCGGGACCATCCGGCCAGCAGAAAGGTCACCATGCCCGCGAAACCGAAGGAGTAGATCACATCTTCATTTATCTCGCCCATCTCCCACCAGATCACGCCCAGGATCACGGTCAGAATCAGCGCGAAAAAGCCCCAGGCATAGATGCGTGAATGGCGGCCATAGGTGTGCACCCAGGCTCGCGTCTGTTCCGGGGTCAGCGGGGCTACCTTCGCGGACGCCTTCCTGGTTGAGCGGGGCCTTGAAGCCCTTGCGTCAGCAGCCAATACACCCTCCTTTGATGCGAGAAGGCCATCATGGAACGGGCCTTCTCGCCTATTTGAGCGGTATGCTCTCGCGCCGGAAGCGAGTCCCGTCGATGGCCATGTACTCGATGCCGCCCGGTGTGAACGCGGCACGCGGGGCGATGATCTCATGCACGCGCTCTTCTTTGCCGAACATCGCGATATGAATCCTATTTTCCTGATCCCTAAAAAAATAAACCAGATTTTCTCCATCCGGACTGAACTGCGGGGGCTCCTCGTCAAAAATCTCCCGCACATCCGGCCCCGGCTGCCCGTCAAGGAGGGCATGCCAAACATCCTTCTGTTTTTCGAGCCAGGCCACCCTTGAGCCGTCCGGACTGAACACGATCTTGCGCGGTGAACCGGATCTGCGGGCGATCTCCTTGCCATCGACCAGCACGGCGTACTCGTCCTCGCCGAACGTGAACGCCGCAGCCCAGCGCTTTGCGTCAGGGCTGAAGGTCAACCCCGACACGCCCTTGAGCGGCCCGTAACCGTGGGGCACCTCCTGATCGTCAACGATCAGCAACGCCTCGTCGCCCCTCTTGGCCTCATAGCCGTGACGCGCGCCGTCGGCGCTGAATCGCGCCGGATCCCAGATATCCGTATACTCCGGTCCGATCTTGCCGTTTATGACCATGCATTTCACATTCTCCCCGCAGGGAGAGACATACGCGTACCGCGAACTGTCAGGAGTTACTGAAAAATTGTACCCATACCCCATGGTCGGCAGCAACTCCTCCTCGTTGCGCACAAGATAACGCAACTCGTCTTCCTTCGCGGCGATGTAATACAGTTGCGGCCTGTCGTGCGTGAACACGGGATCGCTGTGAATGGCCGCGTAATCCCGTCCTTCCAGGCCGCCGGAATTCACGATTCGGGCGAACTCGGCTCCGCTTTGAGGATCACGCCCCCTCTCGATCCAGGCCGCGCTTCCGTCGGGGGAAAAAACACCCTTGCTGACGGTGGCCGACGTCTCCCGGATCTGCACCCCGTTCAGGAATACGCGGTAAAGATCCGGCCCGACCCTGCCCGCCACCAGGACGCTCTTTCCATCCCCGGTCATGGCCAGAATCTCGATCTGATCGAAGGCAGGCCCTTCCACCCCGTTGCAGACAGCAATCTCCTTGTCCTCCAGTTCGGCCCGGTAGCACATGCTTTCGCCCTGGGGAGTGAACAGCACGTTGTAGATCCGGATCTGATCGTACCACTTTCCCGGAACTCCGTTGAGCACGAGCCGCTGCTTCTCCTTTTCCTCTTCGATCCAGGCGATATGACGCATGTCTTCGGAAAGGCGGATGTTCTTCTCGTCGATGGCGCTTCGCGGCAAATCAAAATCGATGCGCTCCGGCGCGGGCACAGGCCATACCCAGCTGGCACCCATGCCAGCTGTCGCCGCATCGGAGGGGGAAGCGGGGTTTTCAACTCCTTCCTCCGA
>CAXNFJ010000223.1:0-4518 GCA_964201165.1 Desulfomicrobium sp. | reverse complement strand
CGCCGAGGGTTGCCCGTTGAAGCGGGTCATGACCTGGGAGTTTTCCGCACCGAGTTCCACCGTGGCGACGTCTCCCAGGCGTACGGTGGAGCCGTCGCCATTCACCTTCAAGAGAATATTTCTGAATTGTTCGGGCGTCTGCAGTCGGTCTTGAACCGTGACCGTGAAGTTGATGCGCTGCTCTTCGACGGACGGCAATCCGCCCAGCTGTCCTGCGGAAATCTGGGCATTCTGGGCCTTGATGGCCGTGCTCACGTCGGCGGGCGTGAGGTTGTAGGTGTGCAGCCTGTCGGGGTTCAGCCAGATGCGCATGGCATGCTGGGAGCCGAAGAGCGTGACCTCGCCGACCCCGTCCACGCGGCTCAGGCCGTCAAGGATGTTTGCGGCCACATAGTCGGCCAGCTGCACGTTGGTCATGGAGCCGTCTTCGGACACGAAGCCGAGCACGGTGAGGAAGTTCTTGGCCGCCTTGGTGACCTGCACGCCCTGGGCCTGCACATCCTGCGGCAGGAGCGACATGGCCAGCTGCAGCTTGTTCTGGACCTGGACCTGGGCGATGTCGGGGTTGGTTCCGGCCTTGAAGGTCAGGGTGATGTTGGCCTGGCCCGAGGATTCACTGGTCGAGGACATGTAGTCGAGGCCGTCGAGGCCCTTCATTTTCTGTTCGATGACCTGAGTCACCGAGTCTTCCAGAGTCTTGGCCGAGGCGCCGGGATAGGTCGCGCTGATGGCCACGGACGGCGGCGCGATGGACGGATACTGCGCCACGGGCAGGGAAAGGATGGACAAGACACCGCCGAGCATGACGGCGATGGCCAACACCCAGGCGAACACCGGGCGATTGATGAAAAAATGAGCCATGATTTCTCCTTACATCGTGCTTTGAGAGACACGAACCTGAATGCCGGGCTTGGCCTTCTGCAGGCCTTCGACAACCACGCGGTCTCCGGCCGCCAGACCTTGGCGCACGATCCAGCCTCCGTCCACGGCCTGATCCAGATCAAGCTGACGCAGAACCAACACGTCCTGGGCGTCCACCACCAGCGCCTGGGCCTGGCCCTGGGCATTGCGGGTCACGGCCTGCTGCGGAACCAGAAGGGCCTGGGCCAGCACGCCTTCCTCGATCTCGGCCCGCACGTACATGCCGGGCAGGAGGTCTCGATCCGGGTTGGGGAACACCGCCCGCAGGATCACGGAACCGGTGCTTTGATCCACGCTGGCCTCGGCCAACTGCAAGGTGCCTTGCAGGGGGTAGGCGGTCCCGTCCTCAAGGATGAGGCGGACTTTCGTCCCGGCTTCGCCGGCGGACTGCATGCTTCCGTTCGACAACGCGCGCTTGAGGCGCAGAAGCTCCATGTTGGACTGGGTCAGATCGACATAGATGGGATCGAGCTGCTGCACCGTGGCCATGGCCATGGCCTGACTGGCCGTGACCAGGGCGCCGGGGGTGATGGAGGCGCGGCCGATGCGGCCGGCGATGGGCGAGACGACCTTGGTCCGCTGCAGATCAATGCGCGCCGCCTCAAGTGTGGCCTGGGCCGAAGACACGTTGGCCTCGGCCAGGGCCAGGGCGGCCTGGACCTCGTCATGGTCCTGCTGGCTGACGGCCTTGGTGCGGATTAGATCGCGATAGCGCACGGCCTTGAGCCGGGCAGGCTCCAGTTCGGCCTTAGCCTTGGCCACTGCCGCTTTGGCCTGGGTCACGGTGACCTCATAGGTGGATGGGTCGATCTGGTAGAGGAGGTCGCCGGCCTTGACCTCCGTGCCCTCGGTAAAGGCCCGCTTTTGAATGATGCCGCCAACCTGCGGCCTGATCTCGGCCACCTGATAGACGGCGGTGCGGCCAGGAAGTTCGGAGGTCAAGGTCACGGATTTTTCCTGCATGGTCACCACGGCCACTTCCGGGGCGGGGGCAGACTTGGCCGCGGTCGGGGCCGTGGCCTGGGACGGCGTGTGCCAGGAAAGATAGCCAAGGCCGACGGCGGCCAGGATGACAATGGAAATGAGTATTTTCTTCATGAGTACCTTCCTGAAGTTTTTTGTGAAAATATGTGAACAGGCGTTAACTTTCGGGATAAAAAAAATTATGGGGATACGGCCCGCTGGAACATGAGCCAGTTGGCTTCGGACTGGGTCTTGAGGTCGATCATGTCCCCGCGCCTGCTGTACAGGATGGCGATGGTCAGGAACTGTCCCAGAAACTGGATGAAGATCTGGTTCGCGTCGATGTCCTGCCTGATCTCCCCGGCCTTCTGTCCCTCCCGGATGATGGCCGAGACTTGATTCTGTTGTTGCTGGTGGCTATTGAGCAACCGGATCTTGAACTGCGGTTCGTCAATCCAGATCGCATCGGACAGCACCAGGTTGGGCAGTGCGCGGTAGCGTTCGATCACGCTGATGTGCAGTTCGTAGCAGCGGCGCAGCTTGGCCATGGCCGGTCCGGGTTCCTCGATGGCGCGACGGATTCCCTCGAATTTGACCGAGTCGAGCAGGTCGAGGATGCTGGCCAGGATGTCCGCCTTGCCCCCGGGGAAGTGCCGGTACAGAGCGGGTGCGGTGACCCCCACGGCGCGGGCCACGTTGCGCGCGGTCAGGGCGCTGACACCCTGCTCGGCCACAAGGCCCAGAGCCGCTTCCGCGATCTGCTCGCGGCGGATGGTGGTGTTGAGTCGTTTTGCCATGGGCGGTTAGTTAACGATCGTTCACTTGTTGGTCAAGGGGAAAAGAAGAGATCAGAGAGGAAAAAAGCGGGGGCAGGTCTGGTTTGCTCGAAAAATAATATCCGGCTACTGTCGCCTGGAAGAGTCGGCTTGAAAAGGGTGGCAACGGGTTGATTTTTTTCCTTGCCAGATGGTTTCAATTTCTTTATTTCTCTTCTTGAGAATAATTCCTGATAATAAATCAATTCATAAAAGGAGAATACCGATGAGCAAAACCACCGACAATCTGAAGGAAGCCTTTGCCGGAGAATCCCAGGCCAACCGCAAATATCTGGCTTTTGCCAAGAAGGCGGATGAAGATGGGCTGCCCCAGGTCGCGAAGCTGTTCCGGGCCGCCGCCGAGGCGGAGACCATCCACGCCCACGCGCACCTGCGTCTTTTGAAGGGCATCGGCTCCACGGCCGAGAATCTCAAAGAAGCCGTGGCCGGTGAAACCCACGAGTTCAAGTCCATGTATCCGGCCATGATCGCCGATGCCCAGGCTGAAGGCGAGAAGGCGGCGGAGAGATATTTCGGATTCGCCAACCAGGCAGAGGAATGCCACGCGAATCTGTACTCCAAGGCGGCGGAGCAGATGAATGAACTGGTTGGGGTGGACTACTATGTCTGCAGCGTCTGCGGCCATATCCACGAAGGTCAGCCCACGGACAAGTGTCCGATCTGCGGCGCCGCTCCCAAGGCCTACAACGTCGTGGCCTAAAGCCTTACCCCGGACGATTGATCAAGGCGGCCGCATTCCCCTATTTTCGGAGTGCGGCTTTTTTTTGGCAACGCTTGCCGGAGGGCCTTAGATTCCTATCTCAATGAGAGAAGGAGGTGGACCATGAAAATCGCAGTGGAGATCACGGTTTTTGGTCATCGCTTTTCCGAGGTGGTTGACTATCCGGGGACTCCGAAGTCCCATGCCGAGGTAATCGGCTGGCTCATGTCCCAGACCGAGTTCAAATGGGTCGACTACGACCACTCCCGCAAGGAAGACAAGATTTTCTACCATATGGACGAAAGCGTGGCGCACTGATCCGCGTCGCCGCCAGTTCGGAGCAACCTGCGGTTTGCCTGCTTCACCCTGTTCACGGTGCTGCTCTGGACTACGCGGCGGCCCCGGCCGCAAAAGTGAATCTTCGTGCAAGGGCATCAAACACGAAAAAGGCCGCGCATCGCTGCACGGCCTTTTTCGTGATCCTGTTTTCGGGTCCTATCTTCTGATCGGCGGGGCGCTGGGTCTGGCCTTGGCCTTGGTGAAGGCCAGATCGTCGCCCGTGCCCTTGTTGAACATTCCGAGCACCCTCTCGGCATCCTGGAAGGGCAGGGAGACAAAGGAGAAGGTGTCCATGATCTGGATATCCCAGATCTTCTTGGGCGGGATGTTGCATTTGTCGCCCAGGAAGGTCAGCAGGCGCTTGGGCGTCATGCCGTCCTTGCGGCCCTGGGTGACGAAGAGGCGGGACTTGCCCGTCTTGTCGACCACGAAGGCGTCGCCGATCTCCTTGTACTTGGAGGCGTCGAGTTCCTCCTGGAACATGTACTGCAGCAGTGCAGCCAGGGTTTCACGGGGCTTGCTCTGGTCGAGCAGCTCCTGGGCCATGCCCAAAAATTCCAGCTCCGGCTCCGTGGTCATGATCTCCTGAAGCTCGGCCCGGATGCGGCCCTTCTTCATGTTGATAACATCGGAGACCTTGGGCAGCCGCGCCTTGCGGATGTCCGTGCGGGCGTGCTTGCTGATGAACTGCAGCCGGCGGTACTCGGACGGGGTGATGAAGGTGATGGCGATGCCCTGCTTGCCGGCCCGGCCGGTGCG
>CAXNFJ010000222.1:0-4524 GCA_964201165.1 Desulfomicrobium sp. | reverse complement strand
CTCTGAAGCCAGCTCGAACCAATTAATCCCGCAGCATCCGGGCGCCCATGAATGGGTACTCAAGATGGAGTTCGTCGATGCGGCGCATGAGCGCTAGGTCGGCGGAACTCATTGGCCGAGGCTGATAATACGCGCTGCCGCGACTTATCCCGAGCAACTCGGTTTGTCGGGTGATAGAAACCTCGTGCTTGCGGTCGATCAGCGCTTTGCGCTCAGCAATCCCACCTTGCTGAGTGCGCTTTCTAAAAAATCGTTCTCAAGCGTCAGTTGGCCGATCTTGGCATGCAGGACCTTCAAATCGACCGGCGGTTCACTCTCGGCTGGTTTGCCGAAGACGCCGGCGGCTCGCTCGCTGAGTTGCCGCTTCCATTCAGTAATCTGGTTCGGATGCACTTCAAAACGCTGCGCCAACTCGGCAAGGGTCTTGTCCCCCGCCATCGCTGCCAGGGCCACCTTGGCCTTAAACTCCGCTGAATGCTTACGCCTCGTCCTCTTTGTCATTCTCTGCTCCCTGATCAAGTCCGTTTGAAGGTGTCGGGGCTAGCAGAGTTTCCACCTAAAGGCTTGTGCAAATTTCTGGGGCCACTTCTCATCGCCAAGTATAATTTAATTTTTACCTAACATGCTGAAATAAAAATGGCCGCTTAAAATAAAGCGGCCTCATTTCGAAATATTCGTAAATGGCATCTAAAACCATATTTCAGTCAGATTTAATCCTAAATGAAGGTCCATGATAGAGTGTTATCTCAAAGTACACACTACATGGACGCAGTGTGTACTTTGAAATGTGTACTTTAATAATTCATAACATACCGTATTTCAGAACTTTTATTCACTCACTCGCTCACAGTTCACACTTTCCGCTATAGATAAATGAAGGAAGGGGTTTGAGTCCGGTGAGTCAGTGGGATCAGATACCCATGATATTGTAGCCCGAATCGACGTAGATGACCTCGCCGGTGATGGCCCTGGAGAGGTCCGAGGCGAGGAAGAGGCCGGTCTTGCCTACGTCTTCCTGAATGATGTTGCGGCGCAGCGGGGCACGTTCTTCGATGGTGGCCAGGATGGTCTTGAATCCGGAGATGCCGGATGACGCCAGGGTCTTCAAGGGGCCGGCGCTGATTGCGTTGACCCGGATGCCGCGCTCGCCCATGTCCATGGCCAGATAGCGCACGCTGGCTTCCAGGGCGGCCTTGGCCACACCCATGACGTTGTAATGGGTGATGACTTTTTCCGCGCCATAGTAGGTCATGGCCATGACGGAGGCGTTGTCGGTCATGAGGTGCTCATAGGCCTTGCACAGGGCCACCAGGGAATAGGCCGAAATGTCCAATGCGAGATGAAAGCCTTCGCGGGAGGTTTCCACGTAGCGGCCCTTGAGGTCGTCGCGGTTGGCAAAGGCCACGGAGTGGACCAGGATGTCAAAGGTGCCCCATTTTTCCCGGACCAATTCAGCGGACTGGGCAATGGCCGCATCATCGGCCACGTCGCATTGGAACAGAAAATCGCTGCCGAGCTCGTCGCTGATGGGTTCGACCCGTTTCTTGAGGGCTTCACCGGCATAGCTGAGGGCAATGGATGCGCCATTGTCTTTGAGTTCCTTGGCGATGGCGTAGGCGATGCTCTTGTCGTTGGCCACGCCGAAAATCAGGGCCTTTTTCCCTTGAACGAGCATGGGTATTCTCCAGTAATGGTTGCGCCTTACGGCAATTGCAAAGGGGTGCCGGTCAGCAGTTCGTATGCTTCCAGGTATTTTTTTTGTGTTTCGGCAATGACTTCAGCAGGCAGCGCCGGCGGCGGCGGGGTCTTGTCCCAGCCCGTGCCGCTAAGCCAGTCGCGCAGATATTGCTTGTCAAAACTGGGTTGGGTCTTGCCCGGAGCGTACTGTTCCGCCGGCCAGAAGCGGGAGGAGTCGGGGGTCATGACCTCGTCGATGAGCAGGATGTTCTTCCCGTCCAGGCCGAACTCGAACTTGGTGTCGGCGATGATGATGCCTCGTGCGGCCGCCAGATCCCGGCCTTTGGAGTAAATGGCCAGGGACAGCTCTTGGATTTTCTTGAGCAGCCCGTCACCGATGCGGGATTTGGCGTCGGCCAGGGTGATGTTTTCATCATGTGCGCCGAGGTCCGCCTTGGTCGAAGGCGTGAAGAGGGGCGTTTCCAGCTTGTCCGAATCGAGCAGACCAGCCGGGAGCTTGTAGCCGCAGACCGAGCCCGTGGCCTTGTAGTCCTTGAAGCCCGATCCGGTCAGGTAGCCGCGTACGATGCATTCGATGGGCAGGGGCTTGGCCTTTCTGACTATAACCGAGCGGCCTTCCAGGTCGTCCTTGTGCGGGGCCAGGGCGGCGGGAAAGTCGCGCACGTCCGTGGCCAGAAGGTGGTTGGCGACCAGATCCTTGAAGGCGTCCATCCAGTAGAGGGTGATCTGATTGAGGACCACTCCCTTGTAAGGGATGGGCTCGTTCATGATCACGTCAAAGGCGGACATGCGGTCCGTGGTCACGATCAGTAGGGTTTGCGGATCGATTTCATAGATGTCCCGCACTTTTCCGCGTGAAAGGAGCGGATATTCGCGGATCTTTGTTTTGGTGACGATGTTCATGGTTTCTCCAAACGTTGTTCTACGCTGCGGGCGTGGGCCTCCAAGCCCTCCAGACGGGCCAAGCGGGCCACTTTGGAGCCGTGGGCATTGATGTAGCCCTGATCCGTGCAGATGAGGCTTGTTTTCTTGCAAAAGGTGTCCACGGATAGGGCCGAAGAAAATCGGGCCGTAGATAGGGTCGGCAGGACGTGATTAGGCCCGGCGAAATAATCGCCGACGGGTTCGGGAGTGCTATGCCCCATGAACACGGCACCAGCGTT
Source organism: Desulfomicrobium sp. (assembly GCA_964201165.1). Lineage (GTDB taxonomy): Bacteria > Desulfobacterota > Desulfovibrionia > Desulfovibrionales > Desulfomicrobiaceae > Desulfomicrobium. The sequence goes on along the minus strand of CAXNFJ010000222.1, from coordinate 1,663 downwards.
GCGCACCATGCCGATCCAGGCCCAGGGGGCGGCCACGCTCAGTTCAAAATGTTCGGGAGCCAGTAGATTGATGAGTTCCATGCCTGTCTCCAGGCTGGGCACGTGGATCAGGGCGCTCCAGTCACCGAGGGACCTTGCCGCGAGTTCGGCCCGAGGCAGGGCCGGAAGCTGGATTTGCAGCTCGTGTTGGACGGCGGTCAGGAGTGCGGCATCCGGCGAGATGAGGATGCTTGAGGCCAGAGGGTCGTGTTCCGCCTGAGACAGCATGTCGGCCGCCAGCCATTTGGGGTTGGCGGTGGAATCGGCCAGAATGGCGATTTCACTCGGGCCCGCGATCATGTCGATTCCGACCTGACCGACCAGCAGGCGTTTGGCCGTGGTCACGAAAATATTGCCCGGTCCGGCGATGACGTCGACCCGTGGGATTGTGGCCGTGCCGTAGGCTAGGGCCGCGATTGCCCAGGCCGAGCCGCACGGGTGGATGTGTTCAAGACCCAGGATGGCCGCGGCGGCCAGTATGTACGGGTTGAGAGTTCCATCCTTGCGCGGCGGACTGACCACGCAAATGCTTTGGACTCCCGCGACCTGAGCCGGAATGGCGTTCATGAGCAGACTGGAAATGAGCGGCGTTTCGCCGCCCTGGCCTCCCGGTACATATAGCCCGGCACGGTCCACGGGCAACACGAGCTGCCCCAGGGTGGTGCCCGGCGCGGGAGTGGTGATCCAGGAATTTTGTTTCTGCTTGAGGTGAAAATCGCGGATGTTGGCTGCCGCTTCGGTGATGATGGCGATATCTTCCGCAGGGATCCGGGCCAGAGCACGGGCGATTTCATCTCCGGAGACAACCAATTGCGCGGCTGTCAGGCCCGGACAGTCGAAACGGCGGCCGTATTCGACCAGCGCCTCGTCGCCGCGTGCTCGAACCTGGGCCAGAATATCGCGCACCACGGGCTCGACATTGTCTTCGGCGGCGTCGCGGCGGGAAAGCCAGGACTGGATGCCTGCCCAGTCAGCGGAAGAAGCATAGGTAAGAGAACGCAAGGGCATGAATATTCTCAGTTTATGTTCAATAGTGTATTTAAGAAAGGGCGGAGCAAGAAATGGTTTCCCAGACTCGCTGGTAGCCGTGAAGATAAGCCCGTTGTCCATCTCATGAAGCAAGCCATTCGGATGCCGGTTTTCTATGCCGCGAAGACCCGAAAAGTCAAATTCTTCGTCATGGAGAGCTTTGTAGCCAAACGCGCCGATGTTGAATGGCGGTGGTTCATAAAGAAAAAAGGCCGGAGTTTTGCGTCTCCGGCCTTCGTGGCGTCAGGTGTGAAAACCCGAACTAGAACTTGTAAGAGAAACCGACAGTGGCGAAGTAGGAAGCATCCAAGTCGTCGCCATTCACGTCTTCATAGAGTTCGCTGGAGGCCTTGAAGTAGCCCAGTTCGTTGATGGCAGCGAGGTTTTCATAGATCATGTACTTGTTGACGAAGTACACTTCCCACAGGCTGTCTTCTTCGGTGAAGGCAAGTCTTTCAAGATCGCCATCTTCGTTAATCTGAGCAAAAGCCGAGTCTTCGTCGGACGTACCGATTGCATAAGCAATGACCAACTTGTGGGTCAAATTCTCAACGAAGGTGATTTTGTCGAGCACGAGGCCGACGGTCCACAGACC
>CAXNFJ010000221.1:0-4528 GCA_964201165.1 Desulfomicrobium sp. | reverse complement strand
ATCCCGATCGTAGTGGCCGGGACCTGATTGATGTTTGCGATTATCATCCCAGGAAGGGTATTCCCTGCGATAATCGCTGCCCGACCGGCGATGATCATCCGACCGGTATTCCCTGCGGCCATCGTCCCTCGATCCGCTTTTCGGGCGGCGGTCATCCGGCCGGTATTCTCCGCGGTAATCATATGTCCTGTCTCCCTTGCGGTCGGAGCCCTTGTACTGTTCGGCGCTGCCGCGCGGACGGTTTGAGCCGTAATTTGTTTGGCGAGGTCCGGAATGGCCGTCACGGGAGCGTTCCTGCGTTCTGGTTTTATCCTGGGGATTGAGTTGCATCAGTTCCGCCGGAGGTGCCACGCCTGTGGCCGGGAATGCACTCTGGCTCCGGGATTCGGGCCTGCCTCCACGGTCGCGGGTTTTGCCCACATCCTTGCGGGAGCGATCCTGCGTTCCAATTTTTTTCTGCGGATTGAGCTGCATCAGTTCCGCCGGAGGTGTCACGCCTTGCTGCCCTGTGGCCGGGGATTCGCGTTGGGCGAGGAACGTGGGCTTGCGCTGCGGGCTCTTCGTTTCGCGCGCGGTATTACGGGACCGTTCGAAACTCGGGCGCTGAGATCCGCGCGGATCATTCTCCACGCGCTGCTGCCGCTCGTTCTTGGATCGAACGCCTTGTCCGGAAAAAGCACCGTCGGATCGGGGTTCGGGGCGTTTGAATTTTGATACTCCGGTATCCCGTTGTTTTTCATTCCGTTTGCCGGCCGGCTGTTTCTTGATCACGGACTCTTCGGCGTTCGGTACGGGCAAAATTTCCGCGCCGCTGACCTGTGCCGCCAGGAAGTGGAGGCACAACAGAGTCAAGAGGGCGAGCAAGGTCATATTTCGGGGCATGATAGTCATGGTTCCTCCTGGGATGAATCATCTTGGCATCGCAAGGGCCGTGCCAATGTCGAAAGACGTTTGCCTGTGCGGGATTCGGCGCCGGCAGCCACGCAAGGAAGGCACGTTCCGCGCCCGCCAGCGCAGGAAGTTCACATCCATGGCCGGAGTGCGCAGTCTTTTCACATCCGGTTAAGATACGTCTTTTTGGTGATTATTCCAGACCCAGGCGTTTAAGTTTGTAGATCAGACCGCGCCGGGTGATGCCCAGCAGCTGGGCCGCGTGGGTGCGGTTACCCCCGGTTTGTTTCAGGGCGGCGGCCACGGCCTCGACTTCCTGCTGTTCCAGGGTCTTGGTTGCGGCGGGCTTGGCCGGGTCTGTCGAGATCCGTGTCGCGGGCTCCGTTTTGATCGCGGCTTTGCGCACCGCCGGAGGAAGATGTTCGGGCAGGATGACGTCGGTCTGGCTCAGGAGGCGCACGTGGGCCATGGCATTGGCCAGCTCGCGCACGTTGCCCGGCCAGAGGTGGTTGGCGAGGGTCTGGATGGCCGCGCGGGAGAGGCGCTTGTTTTCGGATTTGCCCTTGTTCAGAAAATACCGGGCCAGCTGAGGAATGTCCTCGGGCCGCTCGCGCAGGGGCGGGATGTCGATGGTGATGACGTTCAAGCGGTAATACAGGTCCTGGCGGAAACGTCCGGCGGCCACGTCCACTTCCAGATTGCGGTTGGTGGCGGCGATGAGCCGGCAGTCGACGCTGAGCTCCTTGTCCGAGCCCACGGGCGTGATCCGGCCCGTCTCCGTAGCCCGCAGCAGCGAGGCCTGCAATTCCAGCGGCATGTCCCCGATTTCGTCCAGAAAGAGGGTCCCCTCGTGGGCCTCGCGAAAATATCCTTTGCGCTTGGCCACGGCCCCGGTGAAGGCGCCCTTTTCATGGCCGAACAACTCGCTGGCCAAAAGGCTCGGAGCGATGGCCGCGCAGTTGACCGGAACCAGAGCCTTGTCGCGGCGGGAACTTTGGCGGTGTATGAACTGGGCCACGACTTCCTTGCCGCTGCCGCTCTCACCGGTCAAAAGGACCGTGGCGTCACTTCCGGCCACGCGGTAGGCGTCGCGCAGCACGGAGCGCATGGCCGGGCTTTCGGCCACGATGCCCGCCAGGGCCTCGGCCGGAATTTCTCCGACCGCGTAGGGGCGCACGCCCAGGGTGTCGCGCACGGCGGCGAGCAGTTCGTCCAGATCCACGGGTTTGGCCAGATAGTCCACGGCTCCGAGCTTGAGGGCGTCCACTGCCTCGCGCACGTCGGCATAGGCCGTGACCAGAAGGAAAGGCAGTTCGGGATGTGCGGTCCGCGCCTGGCGCAAGAGGTCAAGTCCGCTGGCTCCGGGCATGCGCACGTCGCTCACGACCATGGCGGGAACTTCGTCGGACAGAAGCTCCAGAGCCTGGGCCGCGCTGCACGCCTCCTGCACGGCAAAGCCCGCGTCACGCAGCACATGGGCATAGAGTTCCCGGTAGCGGATCTCGTCGTCAACAACCAGGATCGACCTGTTCATGCAGTCTCCTCGGCACGTTTGATTCCCGAAATGGTCATGGTCGTGCCTTGCTGTGGGGTGGACACGGTCTGTATCCTCCATCCATGAGCTTCGACCATGCGTTTGACAATGGCCAGCCCCAGGCCGTGCCCGGTGGCCGAACCCGAAGTGTAGGGTTTGAAGATGTCCGGGAGCAGCTCCGCCGGGATGCCCCTGCCCTGGTCTTCCACCGCGAGCTGCATCCGGCGGCCCTGTCTGCGCATCAGGACCCGCACCGCCGTGCCCGCTGCTGAGGCGTGCAGGCTGTTCAAAAGCAGATTGACGAGGATTTGGCGCAGCATGGTTCCGTCGGCCGCAATGGTGGCGGGCGGCATCTCGATGCTCAGTTCGACTCCGCCGGCCTCGAAGTCCGGCCCCATGATTTCGGCCACTTCCCGGCAGAGTTTGTCGATGCGTACGGGGGCGAGGCTCGGCGTGCGCTGGCGGGCGAAGTTCATGAAATTGCCCAGGCGGGAGGAGGCCTTGTCCACTTCATCCATGATGTGTTCGAGCATGGTCCGGCTTTCGGCCGGGATGCCCGGGCGGCTTGCGATCTGTTGGGCCATGCCCATGATGATGCCGAGCGGGTTCTTGGTTTCATGGGCGAGTCCGGCCGCAGCCAGGCCCAATTCTTCGAGATGAGCGCTGCGTATGCGCTCGGCGGCCAGCTCTTCGGCCAGCACCCTGCGGCGGATGCCCGCGATCCAGGTGGCCGTGAGCGCCAGGATGCAGACCAGGGCCGCGGCGAAGATGGGGGCCTGGCGCTCCAGGAACCGGGATGTGAAAAAATTTTCCGCGCTGCTGCGAAAACCCAGGTACATGACCGGGTTGCTCTGCGGCCACAAGCCGAGTCCAAGGCCAAAGTGGGAGGAGTTGAGGGCCTCGGTCCAGTTGGATGGTATCTGCGCGGGCTTGAGGGGCGCCCACAGGACGGAGATGTCATCCGTGACCATCTCGCCCCGGGAGCTGTTGGTCATCAGGAACTCCGGGGGGGCGCCGGTCTCGACCAGACGTGCGTTTCTGCCCTGGACCACGACAAAAAGGGTGCGGGAATCCCGGATGATGCTCGCGAGCACTGTTTCGACCTGCTTCCAGTCCGTCAGCTCGCCGTTGCTCAAGGAGGCGATGACCGCGTTCAAGGTGTCGAAACTGTCCTGGGCACGCTGCCGTCGCCACTCCTGGGAGCGTTCGGCGTATCCCTGCCAGGACCAGAACACCCAGAGCCCCAGAACCAGGATCATGCCCATGGTGGCGAGCAGGGGAGTGCGGTAGATGCGCGTGTTTCGTTTCATGTTTCCTCCTTTCGGGGGAAAGCCTAGCAAAGAGCGTGCTGGAGAAATGATCAACCCAGAAGCATCCTGTCCGAGACGTCGGCGTCCGCCTGACTCTGGAATTTGTCCAGCAGGTCCTCCACCGTGAGTCCGGTTTTCTGCGCTCCGCGCACATCGAAGATGATGCGGCCCCGGTGCATCATGATCAGCCGATTGCCCAGGGCCAGGGCCTGATGCATGTTGTGGGTGACCATGAGCGTGGTCAGGCCGTGCGCGGTGACGATGTTTCGGGTCAGCTCCAGAATCTGGGCCGCGGTCTTGGGGTCCAGGGCCGCGGTGTGTTCGTCCAGAAGCAGCAGCTCCGGCCGGACCAGGGTGGCCATGACCATGGTCAGGGCTTGCCGCTGTCCGCCCGAGAGCAGCCCGGCCCGGTCCTGCAGGCGGTTTTCCAGCCCCAGGCCCAGCACGCTCAGGCGGTCGCGGAAAACGTCCCGATCGGCGGGCTTGACGCCCCGGGACAGGCCGCGCCGCTGGCCCCGTTTCAGGGCCAGGGCCATGTTCTGGGCAATGGAGCCGCTGGCGCAGGTGCCCATCAGCGGGTCCTGGAAGACCCGCCCGATGAAGCGGGCGCGCTTGTGCTCGGGCCAGCGGGTCACGTCCGTCCCGGCCACGGTGATGCGGCCGGAGTCCAAGGCGTGGGTTCCGGCTAGGCAGGACAGGAAGGTCGACTTGCCCGCCCCGTTGGAGCCGATGATGGTGATGAAGTCGCCCTGCTCAATGTCGATGCACAGATCGCGGATGCTGTGCACTTCGT
>CAXNFJ010000220.1:0-4529 GCA_964201165.1 Desulfomicrobium sp. | reverse complement strand
CCCAAGTCCCTGTCCGTCAACGTCTTCAATGCCCCCAACATCAGGGGCATGGGCCTGGTGCAGCGCGACACGGACTACGCGAACTATCTTGACCTCGAAGCCCGCTACGAGGCCAGACCCAGCGCCTGGATCGAGCCCAAGGGCGACTGGGGTCATGGAGGCCTGCACCTCGTGCAGATTCCCTCGCCGGAAGAAATTCACGACAACATCGTCAGTTTCTGGGCGCCGGACACCACCCCTGAGCTTGGTAAGCCCATCACCTTCGACTACCGGATGCGCTGGTGCAACCCCACCCGCGTGGACTCGCCCGAGGGTCAGGTCATCTTTACGCGCACGGGCAAAGGCAAAACGGAGACCTCGCGGCTCTTTGTTCTTGAATTCGAAGGCGGAAAGCTCGACGACCTGCCCGACGACGCAGCCCTGGACGCCAATGTCTGGGTCGGCCTTGGTGGCAAACTTCTGGAAAAGAGCGTCTACAAAAACCCGGTCAACGGCAGCTGGCGACTGGTCTTCGAGATCGAACCCGATTCGACCTCGGCCCTGTCCATGGTCCTGCCGGACAAGCGCCCCTTCATTGAAATGCGGGCGACCTTGCAGCATGGCGTGACCCCGCTGACCGAAACGTGGACGTACGCCATCAAACTCTGATGAAAAACGAGAACATGGACAAACCCTTGCGCGCCCACAGCGATGCCCCGGACATCTATCGCCCTCCCGTGGAGACTCCGGCCACGATTCTGGAAGCTCGCATGGAAGCTGCCGGGCGCCGAATCTCGACCTACCTCAGGCATCTGCCCCTGCCGGAAAGAAGCCGACACGAACTGGCTCTCAAGGCTCTGACCCAACTGGCCGACGATCCGGGGGACAACCCCGCCCAGGCCGAATCCCGGGGCATGAAAATCCTGCGTGAACTCCTGGCCGGGCACACGATCCCCCTCTTTGTGGTCCCGGCCCCGCCGTTGACGCGCACGCACATGAAGCCCGAGGAAATGGACCGGCGCCCATGGGTTCGTGTCTACATGCGGGTCTGGCAACCGCTTCGGAACACGAGCGCCGTCTTTTTCAACACGTCCTTGATCGACTTTTTTTTGTATGCGCTGCTGCTGGCCGGACTGTATGCTCTCGACGCATCCATGCCCTGACAGGGCGGGCTGCGCCCGTTTTCCTTTTTTTCCGGCAGTGCGCTCGTACCGGTCGCATTTCCGTGTTTTCGCCATGCCCGGCCCCGGCACAACCTGCGGCATGGCGCAGGCCCTTCATCAAGGAATTTCATGAAACGCGAATTCTTGAACGAACCCTGGCGCAAGATCGCCAGCCGCCGCAGGCTCCTGCTGTTGATCCTGGTCCTGACCCCGGCCCTGGTGGCCGCCAGCGTCATGGGCTCCCTGCTGCCCCACAAGGGCAGCACTCCCCTTGAGGCGACCATCATTTTCGTCTATTGTATCCTGTTCATCTGGATATCTCTTGGGTTCTGGACCGCTCTGGCCGGATTCTGGACCCTGCTCAAAAAAGACGACCGCTTCGCCGTGACCCGCACGCGGGCCGAACTGGACGCGCCCATCCGTCCTCATGTCAAAACCGCCATTCTCTTTCCCATCTGCAACGAAGACCCGGAACGGATCATGGCCGGGATTCAGGCCGTGTGGCGCTCCCTGGCCAGACTCGGCGCGGCCGACCGGTTCGACATCCACATCCTGAGCGACTCCAACGACCCGGATCGATGGGTACAGGAAGAAGCGGCCTGGAACCGTCTGTGCACGAACCTGTCCGCCCACGGGCATATTTTCTATCGCCGCCGCCGCATCAATCTGAAACGCAAGAGCGGCAACGTCGCCGACTTCTGCCGCCGCCACGGCTCGCGCTACACCTACATGATCGTCTTTGACGCCGACTCCGTCATGTCCGGCGAAACCCTGATCCGCATGGTCCGCATCATGGAACGACGCCGCAACGTCGGCATCCTGCAGACCGCTCCGGCCTGCACCGGACGCGAAACCCTCATCGCCCGGGCGCAGCAGTTCGCCAACAGGGCCTACGGGCCCATGTATGCGGCAGGTCTGCACCACTGGTTTCTGGGCGACGCCCAGTTCTGGGGACACAACGCCATCATCAGGGTCAAGCCCTTCATCAAGCACTGCGCCTTGGCTCGTCTGCCCGGCAGGCCGCCCCTGGGTGGCGACATCCTGTCCCATGATTTCGTGGAGTCAGCCCTCATGCGCAGGGCCGGATATTCGGTCTGGCTGGCCTACGACCTGGAAGGCAGCTACGAGGAGGTTCCGCCCAACCTGCTCACCGAACTCAAACGCGATCGCCGCTGGTGCCAGGGCAACCTGCAGCATTTGCGCCTGGTCTTCACCCGCGGAATCTTTCCCGGACACCGCGCCCTCTTCCTGAACGGCGTCATGGCCTACGGCTCCGCCCTGCTCTGGTTCCTGTTCCTGGCTCTGGCCACCACGGAAGCAGTCCTGGAGGCGCTGGTCCAGCCGGACTACTTCACGCCGACAAAATCCCTTTTTCCCGTCTGGCCCGTCTGGGATCCCATGCCTTCCCTGACCCTCTTGGCGGGAACGGCGGTCATCCTTTTCCTGCCCAAGCTCTGCGCGCTCTTCCTGGCCTTGCTCAAGGGACGGCGCAAACAGTTCGGCGGCTTCTTCGCCCTCTGGGGCAGCATTCTGACCGAGGTCGTCCTCTCCACCCTGCTGGCTCCGGTGCGCATGCTCTTTCACAGCAAGTACGTCTTCTTGACCCTCATGGGCATGGGCATCGGCTGGGGAACGCAGCAGCGGGACGACGAAGGCACACGCTTCTGGGACGCCTTGCGCTTCCATGGCGGAGGCACCCTGCTCGGATTGATCTGGGGCGTGGCCCTGTATCAGATCAACAGGGTCTTCTTCTGGTGGAGTTCGCCGCTGGTCATTTCCCTCCTGCTGTCCATCCCGGTGTCCATGCTCACCAGCCGGGCCGAAATGGGCCGCGCCTTTCGCAAGCTGCGGATCTTCGTCACCCCGGAGGAGGTTCGTTTGCCCCGCGAATATGACGATATCGAGGAATATCTGCAGAACACGGCTCACGACCGGACCAGCTTCGGCATCGAAGCCGATGAAGGTTTTGTGCGCGCCGCCGTGGATCCCGCCGTCAACACGCTGCATCGCAGCCTTCTTCGCGGCCCGCGCACCTTGACAGCGGAGATTGAACAACGCCGGGACGCGCTTCTGGACAAGGCGATGCGGAACGGCCCCGGGGCACTCAGCAAGAAGGAAAAAAAGGAACTGCTCTATGACGGATCGCGAATGGCCCGCCTGCACGAACACATCTGGGAACTCCCCCGGGAGATCCTCAAAAATCGCTGGAAGGTGAGCCTGGATTGATCTCCGGGCGTCACCAAGCCCTACCCCATATCCCCCGGCAACCTGCGAACACTAAATTGCGGTGACGCGACGTTGCCCTTCTTTGGACTGCATCTCAGCGGTTATGCATGGCTGCGTCCTTTAGATCATTGTCCAAAAATACAATCATACGAACGCTACATCCCGATATACGTTGGGGGCTGCGTAATATGTCGCGACTGCGACAGACGAGTATCACCTGCGCGACTCCTCGACCATGAACGCGACGAGTTGTCTGTAACTATCAAGAAGTGCTGATTTGTTTTTTTTCGTTTTGAATAAGATATAGATTTCGAATGTAGATTATAGAGCCTGTGGATTGGCCGACAATGAATACAACGTCACGCCGCAGAATTGCATATGCCAGCAGAAAAAAGCTGCCAAGCAGACTGAAATACCAAAAGTTGAGTGGGATAACACTCCTTTGTTCTTTTTCCGAGACAATCCACTGCCAGAAAAAGCGCATAAAGAAAAACCCCTGCCCAATGAACCCGATGGCCAGCAACCACCACTCCGATGAAAATTCCATAAACCGTCCTGGCGCCAAACGCCCTCAAGACATCAGACACCATGCGGCATGATGCCGCAACAGCCTGTCGACTTGTTCTGTTTCATGTTTGTTGTCGCGACACGGTAGCCGATATGGCGTTTTTTCATCCACCGCACAGCCAGAAGGTCATAGGCCGAGGCCCAGGCCCGATCCCAGATTCCGTACTTGGACACCCCCTTGCTACGTGGTCGATGGTTGACCCGCATTTCCGCCACCCGAGCACCCTCCATTTTCATGAGCGTAGGCAAAAAACGGTGCATACCCGTAAACATTGGAATGGACTTGAGCATATCGGACCGCATCACCTTCAGAGAGCATCCCGTGTCACGGACTGTCTCCTGGCTGATCTCATTACGGAGCCAATTGGCAACGCGGGAGGCATAGCGTTTGACGAAGCTATCCTGTCTGTTAGCCCGCCAACCGATGACCATGTCCACGGAGGCATAGACGTCGAGCATGGCAGGGATGTCAGCAGGATCATTTTGCAGATCCGCGTCCAGAGTCACCACGACATCTCCCTGCGCACATCTGAAACCGGCGGCAAAGGCGGCCGACTGGCCACAATTGTTTTCAAAAGAAACATAGCGGACTCG
>CAXNFJ010000219.1:0-4539 GCA_964201165.1 Desulfomicrobium sp. | reverse complement strand
ATGCAGGGCCTCCCCCAACCGGTCCATCTCATCACCGCTGCCAATGCCGACCTTTCCGGGAAACCGGCCCCGGCTGATGCCGTCGGCCACGGCCTCCAGCGTGCCCAGGGGTTTGAGCACCAAATGGCGGACCAGAAAATACAGGGTCAGCACCGTGAGCACGATCAGCGCCAGGGCGGAGGAAAAGAGCTGGACCTTGCCGCGGCCGAGGGAATCGAGCACATGCTGCACGGGCAAATGGATGCTGAGACACCCGCTGACTGTGCCGCTGGTGTAGTTCTTGTGGCAGGACAGGCAGGTTTCATCGACATAGAGGGGAGCCGAATATTTAAACACGGCTTCTCCGTCATGGTCGGAAAGAGCATAGTATTCACTGTTGCCGTCCTTTGCAAAACTGGTGATGGCGGCCATTTCGAACTCGTCCGGCCGGTTTTCGGGGTTCATGGGCGCAAGGCCCGCCAAGCGAAAGCGATACAGGTTTTGGCGGTAGGAGTAGAGGGAGAGCTGCTTGGTGACCATGGACGGGGTGAAGCGCTGCAGGGTGCCCCGGTCCGTGGGCAGCAGATCGGAGTAGAATCCGCCGCCACCCTGGGCTCCGGGGGTGTCCTTGCGCAGAAAGACGCCCTGGCTGTCGGAGACCCATTGCCGGGTCAGGATGATCTGCCTGGTCAGGACCCGGGCCTGATTGACCACCTGCGACCAGGCCTGCCGTTCCTCGGCCACGCCCTGCCAAAAGAAGATGATGCCCAGGAGGGGCACGACAATGCAGATGATGGCCGAAACGAATTTGAATTGCAGCGAACCCTTGAAACGGAGCATGGTGTTTCCTCCCGTGGGCAGATGAGCCGAGATGCCTTGTCTCGTCAATGTCCGCGCAAAGAAGTCCGGCTCCGTAGTCGCATCATTTTCGGGAAAAGCGCCTCACTGTTGAAAATTCTTTCGTAGTTTTGGGCGACAATGCTTGACATAAAAGATTGGGACATGCACATTAGTGACACGATAATTATAAAAATAGTGTTTATATCTGGGGCGTTTTTCGAGTTTTGAATTGGAGCGGCGTACGGGAGGCTGATATGAAATACAGCATCAATCGTCATGAAATCGCTGGATCTCTGGGGGATTTGGGCGTCTTGCTGCCCATTGCCGTAAGCATGGTGCTCGTGAATCATCTTCCGCCCGCTGGGGTATTTCTGGCCATTGGGCTCTATTACATCTTTTCGGGGATGTATTTCGGGGTGACCACGCCGGTGCAGCCCATGAAGGTCATCGGCTCCTACGGGGTGGCCATGGCCCTGTCGGCGGATGTCATCCAGGCTTCCAGCCTGTGGATCGGCGTCCTGCTCCTGATCATAGGCTTGAGCGGGGCCATGAAGCAGATTACCCGTTTCGTGCCCAAGGTCATTGTCCGAGGTGTCCAGTTGGCCACGGGTGTGCTGCTCATGGCCCAAGGCGTGCGCTTCATCCTGGGCACAAGCTCCACCCAGCTGCAGCACAAGCTGAGCGAACCTTTCCTGGCCGTATCCTCCCTTGGGATCCTGCAACTCAGCTGGATCTTCGGGTTGATCGCCGTGCTTTTGACACTTTTTTTGATCAACAACCGCCGTTTCCCCGCAGCCACGGTTGTCGTCGGATTCGGCTTTCTCATGGGAATTCTGCTCGGCAATGGGGTGTCCATGGATGCCTTGGGCTTTCACCTTCCAGATCTTTTCCCGACAGGGTGGCCCAGTTGGGTGTCCTTCTCCACTGCGCTTTTTGTTCTTGCCCTGCCGCAGTTGCCCATGACCCTCGGCAATGCGGTCTTGGCCAATGAAGACTTGGCCCGGGAATATTTTGGCGACGGAGCTGCCCGGACCTCGGGCAAGGCTCTGTGCATCAGCATGGGGCTGGCCAACATCGGCAGCTTCATGCTCGGCGGTATCCCCATGTGTCATGGGGCGGGAGGTTTGGCCGCGCACTATCGGTTTGGCGCCCGCACCGCCGGTTCCAATGTTTTTATCGGCGGGCTGTTCGTGATTGTGTCCCTGCTTTTTGGCCCGGAGGTGCTGGCCTTCGCGCAGTTGATACCCATGTCTGTGCTCGGGGCGCTGCTGATTTTCGCGGGCGCGCAGTTGGCCATGACCGTGCGGGACATCACGGATAAGAAGGAATATTTTGTGTGCATGGCCATGCTGGGGATAACTCTGGCATCCAATCTGGCTTTGGGGTATTTGGTGGGCATGGCCTTAAATTATCTGCTGAAGCGGGACATGTTCGATATCTAGTGTTGCTTGCACTGGACACATTTTTTGGAGCGTTGCAGCTTGAGCTTTGTTATCGAAAAATCATGGAGGAGACCTTGAGTTCACTTATCAAAGAAAAAACAGAGGCCGGCAGACTACATATCAATACTCCGCTCATGGGAGAGTCTCTGGTCAGCAAGAAGTTCTTGGCCAAAACCGATTCCTCGGAATATTTTCGAATGCATCCGGATGTGAATGTGCTCAAAATTGGCGGGCAATCCATCATGGACCGCGGCTCCAAGGCGCTCTTTCCCATTATTGATGTGCTGCTCCAGGCCAAGGAACAGTTCAAGATTTTGCTGATGACCGGTGGGGGCACCCGGGCCCGCCACGTTTACAATATCGGCATTGACCTCGGCATGCCCACGGGCGTGCTGTCCAAACTCGGCGACAAGGTTTCGTCCCAGAATGCTGAAATGCTGGCCGTGCTCCTGGCCAAGCATGGCGGGGTGCGTATCGGGCACGGTGATCATCTGGAGCAACTGACCATGTTCTGCCAGGAAGGCTACCTGCCCATCACCACGGGTATTCCGCCCTATGGTTTCTTCGAGCATCCGGCGGAATTCGGATCCATCCCGCCGCATCGCACCGACAGCGGCGCATTTCTGCTTGCCGAGAATATCGGCGCGACGTCTCTCATTTATTTGAAGGACGAACGAGGTCTATACAGCGATGATCCAAAGAAAGCCAAAAATATCGATGAGTTGCAATTCATCGATCGCATCTCCGTGTCCGATCTCATGGCCATGGATCTGGACGATCTCATCGTGGAACGGCCTGTTCTGACCTTTCTCAAACATTCCAAATGCCTGAAGGAATTTCAGGTCATCGATGCCCTGCGTCATCCCGAGCACATCCTGGCTGCGCTCAATGGCGAACATGTGGGCACCATCGTCTACAAGGATTAGCTCCTCGACACAAAAAAGGCCGCCCCAGTTTGGAGCGGCCTTTTTTACGCGCATTAAAAGTTGCCTATTCCGCTTTCTTCATTCCTTCTTTCCCTTCTCCATCGCTCGGCAGATAGACAATGCCGGCTCCGCTGACCTTGGCGATTTCGTCAAGTTCGCATTTACGCATGTGTTCGGCAGAAATTCTGATATCTCCACTGGTTCCGACAACACGAAAACGGGGGCGTTTTTCGCCCTTTTCGATTTTGCGTCTTTCGCGTACAAAAATAGTGCTCATGGGATGCCTCCTTTTGAGTTGGTTTCTTTTAATAAATATTTATATATGTGCTTAGAGGATATATGTCAATGAGTGAACATGGTGCCGGAACCAGGCATGCCGGGTCCGCCAAGCCGGAACGTTATATTCAGCCATCGGTGTTGATGGCTTTGCTCGACGGGCCTTCCTACGGGTATCAGCTGTTGCAGCGGTTGCCGGAGTACGGGTTTCTGCGGGACGAGGTTCCGCCCGGAATGATCTATCGCCACCTGAGGCAGATGGAGGAAGAAAAGCTTGTTGTCTCCCAGTGGGAAGCCGAGGGCTCCGGACCGGCCAAAAGAGTTTACGTGTTGACACCTGAGGGAGGAGAAGTGCTGGAAGCCTGGGTGGCGCACATGGAGCGCAAGGCTCGCAGGCTGCTTGATTTCACGGAAGCCTATCATCGGCGCGCGAGTAAACCCAAGGCTTGACGAGGAGCGGAACATGAGCGTCGAGATTCCCATTTTGGCCGATGCGGTCATGGTTTTTGGCCTGTCCTGCGCGGTCATCGTGGCCAGCCACAAACTGCGCATTCCGACCATTATCGGGTTTCTGCTCACGGGCGTGCTCGCCGGGCCGCATTGCCTGGGCCTGGTGGGCGCCACGCATGAAGTCGAGATGTTCGCGGAGGTCGGGGTCATCCTGCTCCTGTTCGTCATTGGCCTCGAATTGTCCCTGGATGAGCTGATCCGGCTCAAGCGACCGGTCTTTGTGGGCGGCGCGGCGCAGGTTCTGCTGACCATCGCGGTCATGGGGCTGCCACTGGTGTTCTTTGACGTGGGCCTCGGCAAGTCCCTGTTCATCGGCTTTCTGGCCGCCCTGTCCAGCACGGCCATCGTGCTCAAGGTGCTGGGAGAAAAAGCGCAGCTGGCCGCGCCCCATGGTCGCATCGCGCTTGGAGCGCTCATTTTCCAGGACGTGGCCGTGGTGCCCATGATGCTCCTGGTGCCTCTGCTGGCCGGCGCTTCGGGCAACCCTTGGCTCAGCCTGGGCGAGATGCTGCTCAAGGGTGCTTTTGTGGCCGGGGTCATCTTCATCGGCGCGCGCAAGGTCGTGC
>CAXNFJ010000218.1:0-4547 GCA_964201165.1 Desulfomicrobium sp. | reverse complement strand
ACTCAAGGAGTTTGACTCAAACTCCTTGAGTTTAAAAGGATCAATGACATAACGCAGATAGCACGTGATCATTCTTTTCTCCTTTGCGTCCTAATGTAGAGCTAATTGGGCGGCATGCTCGTCGAATCAAGATCAGCAACGAGCCCCAGGTCATGGAAAAGCGGGCGCATCATCGTCGTGCGGCGACCCCCTAGCGCAATCTCGGGCCAAAGCGGCTTTGCCGCGATTGCGACGTGTAAGGCATTATCTGTTCCAAATTTTCGGCACAATCGGAAGCAATACGCATATTTTTTCCTGATTGTGCCGGTCGCTGGCCGCTCATACTTCCAGAAATGAAAACGCCCGCCCGAACCTTCCGGTCCGGCGGGCATGCTTTCCATTCGTCATCCCCGTCTCTACGCTTCCATGGCGGCCAGTTTGGGAACGGGAACAGGCTTGGGGGCTGTCTTGCGCGTGATGCGGTCCTGCAGTTTCTGCGCGGCCAGGCGGGTGTCCCCGGCTGGGGCCAGGAAGAGCATCTCGCCTTTGGGCGTGAACCAGTGCCAGCCTTCGGGTTTGGTCAGCAGAATGGCGCCCTTGCGTTCGAGGTATTCGAGATCCTTGCCCTCTTCGACGGCGCTCTGGAGTTGGACCTGCAAATTGTCCGTTTCCAGCACGATGGATGCGGTGCGGAAGAGCTCGAAGGCGCCATGGGAGATGTCCATGAGCAGGCCCTGGTCCGGGGTTTTCTTGGTGCTCAGGGCTTTTTCCAATTCCAGCAGATCTTTCTTCAAATCTTTCAGTTCCGCGATGGCCATATCCCGGGCCATGTCTCCCTGTTCCTTGATGGTCTTGGCCAATTGGTTCTGCAACACCTTGCTCATTGTGCTCCCTTCCTGCCTTTTGATTAGCGTTGTCACATCAGAGAATCTGCCCCAAAAACTCTTTGGTCCGTTCCAGTGTGGGTGCGGTGAAAAAGTGGTTTGGCGCACCTTGTTCCAGAATCTCGCCCTTGTCCATAAAGAGTACCCGGTCCGCGACTTCGCGGGCAAAGCCCATCTCATGGGTGACCACGACCATGGTCATGCCTTCCCGAGCCAGGTTTTTCATGACGTCGAGAACCTCGCCGACCATTTCCGGGTCCAGGGCGGAGGTGGGTTCGTCGAAAAGCATGATCTTGGGGTCCATGGCCAGGGAGCGTGCGATGGCCACGCGTTGCTGCTGACCGCCCGAAAGTTGCTCGGGTTTGGCCGCGAACTTTTCGGAGATGCCGACCTTTTCCAGGAGGGCCATGGCCTTGGCCTCCGCCTCTATTTTCGAGCGCTTGCGCACCGTCATCTGGGCCATGGTCAGATTGTCCAGCACCGTCTTGTGGGGGAAGAGATTGAAGGACTGGAAAACCATGCCCACCTCGGCGCGAATGGCGTTGATATCGCATTTGGGATCGAGAATGTCCACGCCGTCAATGATGATGTGCCCGGAGTCCGCGTATTCCAGCCGGTTCAGGCAGCGCAGAAAGGTGGATTTGCCCGAGCCGGACGGTCCGATGATGACCACAACCTCTCCCGGAGCCACGGTGCAGGAGACCCGGTTCAGGGCCTGCAACCGTTCCGGAGTGTAGAAGAACTTGTCGATGTGCTGGACGTCGATGATGGGGGGGGTGGGCATGAATATCCTCAGATGGCCTTGCGTTCGAGATATTGCACGAACATGGACAGGGTAAAGGTCAGGACCAGGTACAAAATGGCGCACACGATCCATATTTCAAAGGGCTGCAGGGACGAGGACACGACCTCGCGCGAGGCCTTGGTCAGTTCGCGGATGGAAATGACGCCAAGCAGGGAGGAATCCTTGACCAGGCTGATGAACTGTCCGGCCAGGGGGGGCAGAATGCGCCGCAAGGCCTGGGGCAGGATGACCTTGCGCATAGCCTGGGGGTAGGTCATGCCAAGCGATCTGGCTGCTTCCATCTGTCCACGGTGCACGGACTGAATGCCGGCCCGGACGATCTCGGCGGTGTAGGCGCCGGTGAAGATGGCCAGGGCCATGACGCCGAACCAGAGGGGCGAAATCTGGCCCAGGCCGGCCTGGGCCAGGATGCTGTTGATGACCGTGCCGACCACGAAATACCACAAAAAAATCTGCACCAGGAGCGGGGAGCCGCGAATCAGTTCGACATAGGTGATGGCGCCCCAGCGCAGGGCCGGGTTGTCCGAGATGCGGGCCAGACCGGTGAAAAGACCGAGCAGGATGCCGAAGATGATGGCCAGGGCGCTGACCTCCAGGGTCAGCCACAGGCCCTCGACCAGGATGCCGGGCTTCCAGTAGGAGTGGAAGCCGATGTTGTCACCGACGTAGACATAATCGCCTTGGGCCAGCAGAAGCGACGTCTTGGGTAGAACATGGCTTTCCTCGCCGTCGTCCCCGTTGACGACCACGCGCACGTCTTCGCCGGTCGGTTCAATGGAGGTTATTCTCCCTTCCATCTCGGCGCGGATGTTCACCTTTTCCTCGTACAGGAAGTATTGGGGCACCCGGTTCCATCTCCACGTGTATTCCACTTTTTTCGTGGCATAGTAGAGCAAGGCCATGGAGCCGCAGAGTACCAAAACGAAGGCGGCGCTCCAGAATTGATAATAAAATTTGCTTTTGGGCCGGTCGAGTCCTGTGTACGTGGCCATTATCCGTCCTGCTGGTGATGAATCATAAAAACAAGGGATCCGGCTCAGAAGCCGGATCCCTTCAATGCTCTTTTACTGAATGTCCTTGAGCCACTCGGTGCCCTTGATCCACTTGTCGTAAATATTGTCAAAGCGGCCGTCTTCCTTGATCTGGCGCAGGAAATTGTCGAGCCAGTTCAGGAAGTCCGGGTCGCCCTTCTTCACGCCGAAGCCCAGGGGTTCGTAAGTGAAGACCTTGTCCAGCAGGACCAGGTTCTTGCCGCCCTGCTGGGCCATGAAGACCGCGCAGAAGGGCAGGTCGTAGACAAAGGCGTCGGCCTGGCCGTTGACCACTTCCATGGCGCCGTCGGATTCCTTCTCGAAGCTCTTGTACTGGGCCTTGGAGATCATGCGCTTGGTGGCCTGCTCGCCGGTGGTGCCGATGCGGGAGGCGACGATGTACTTGGGATCGTTCAAGTCCTTGTAGGACTTGATTTTGCCTTCGTGCTTCTTGTTCAGCAGGATGGCCTGGCCGACCACGATGTAGGCATCGGCGAAATTGATCTGCAGGTTGCGTTCCTGATTCACGGTCATGCCGCTGATGATGATGTCGAACTTGTCGGCCATCAGGGCGGGGATGATGCCGTCATAGTCGGTGTTGACGATGGTCAGCTTGACGCCCATGGCCTTGGCCATTTCCTTGGCCATGTCGACGTCGAAGCCGACGATCTCGCCCTTTTTGTCCGTCATCTCGAAGGGCATGTACCCGGCATCGAGACCGACGCGCAGCTCTCCGCGCTTCAATATCTCGTTCAGGGTGGATTTCTGGGCCAGTTCGTGATCAGCGGCTACAACAGGCATGGCTGCAAAGGCGATCAGAAGCACGGCTACAACAAATTTCGTCACAAAACGCATAAAGCCTCCTCTTTGGTTGCAAGGCGAGCCGGGGGTTAGTATTTGCCCTCGGTCAGGACCTCTTTGATGTTCATCTTCACTTTGCAGAATTCGCATGTCGGCATCTCTTCCTCGGGCAGGCAGATGATTTTGGTCTGCTTGCATTTGGGGCAGGCTACTTCCACAAATTCCCTTTTGTACCGATTTTTGAGCAAGTCCATAGACATGTCCCCCTCCTCGCGTTGTATCCCGTACGCCGGGTTGGTGAAAAACTCAAGAAAGCGGAGAGTGAAGGCGCAGGGACAGGCAGGTCAGGCCGCCGTCCATCTTGCGGTACTCGCTGGTGTCCAGTTCGACAATGGGCAGGCCCAAGGGGGCGAGCAGCGCCTTGGTGCGCGGATAGCCGCTGGGCATGATCAGGGTCTCGTTCACGAGCAGGGTGTTGGCTGCGTACTCCTCGCCTTCGGGACAGATGATGCGCTGGAAATCTTCAATGGCCGGGTGCTCGGCGAAGTCGTGGGTGACCAGCATGGTGTTCTTGCCCACGTAGTTCAGGCTCGACTTGAGATGCAGTCCGGCGGCTACGTCGATGAGCGCGCTCTGATAGCCATGGCCGGCCAGGATGGATTCCAGCTGCCGCGCTCCGTGTTCGTTGGTGCGGTCCGAGACGCCGATGAAGAAGCGTCGTCCGACCTGCAGGATGTCGCCGCCGTCCAGGGTTCCCGGAGCCTCGATGCGGGCCAGGGGACGGTGCTCGGACAGGGGCCGGATCATGGAATCGACTTCCCCTTGCCGGGAGGGCGCTCCGGGGCGGGTGATGACCGCGATCTCGCGGACGACCACGGCCGTATCCTCCACGAAGCAGGCATCGGGAAAACCGGGCGCCGCGGGCAGGACCGTGACGGTCAACCCAAGGGACTCAAGACAGCGCACATAGGCCTCGTGCTGGGCCAGGGTCAGGGCCAAATCGGGAGCGGCCAGGGTGGATGTGGTCAGGCCCTGGGAATAGTCCGG
>CAXNFJ010000217.1:0-4570 GCA_964201165.1 Desulfomicrobium sp. | reverse complement strand
GCACGGCAATATCCTGGCGCAGGGCAAAAGGCAGGATCAGAGCCCGCAAATCAGCATCGGGCATGGACTCGGGCGTCACCGCTTCGACCAGTTCGCTGACTTCGACGGCGGCGTCATCGTGATAGCGTATTCCATACAGGTTCACATCGAACGGGTCGGTAGCACAACCGCAGAACACAAGCGTAAAAGCGCAAAGTATCCATGTTTTCATGACAGCATCTCCTTGGCAGGCGTTTTCAAGCAAGATAGATACCAAGGGCCGCATCAACCTCTGCAGGAGAACATCGTGTCCGCCATATGCCGATACACACTCGCCCACCAGGAAAGCCTCCTGGGCGTGGCCTATTTCACCCCGGCGCCCGCCGAACCCCTGACCTTGGACCAGTGCCTGGCCCATGTCCGCAGCGTGCCCAACGATGAATTCATGCGCGGCCACGTCCGCCCGCTCCTGGCCGCCCTAGACGCGAATGCGCTCCTCGCCCTGTTCGCGAACGCGGATCCCGTGACCAGGAGCCTGATTCTCGAAACCGTAGTGCTGACCCCGGCCCTCGCCGACCTGTTGCCGGGGATGTGGGCGCAACGGGATTGCTTGTCGGACCAGACCCCGCAGCTCTTCCTGGCCAGCGCCGCCCTGCCGGACCACGCACTTCACGCACGGGCCAGCCTCGCCCTGGCGGCCAATATTTTCGAGCACCAGCCCCTGCCCTCCGATCTGCCCGAAGTCGTTGCACCAGCGCCCGGCACCGTCATGACCGATCCGGACCGCATCGCGGCGACCTTGCCCGCCCATGCGCCCCAACCACGCAAGGCGACGGGCCAGACGCACGCTCTGGCCATGGAGCGGCTCTACGGCCTGGGGATTCTGGACGGTCCGGAAATGCGCCACCACGCGTCCCTCGCGCCCTGGGGCCTCCTGCGCCGCTGGCGCCTGGATCGCACCGTGCGTCACGGCAGCTTCGACTACCGCCTGGACGGCCTCATGACAAGCTACGGCCGAGGATTATACGTGGAGGATGCGCGAGCGTCCCTATCCATGGAAATCGTGGAGCGCTACAGTTCCTTCGCCGACATTCGGGACCAACGCGTCACGGGCTGCCAGGAAGGCGGGGACATCCGTATCGCTCCGTACAGTGAACTGGGAGCCCTGGCCTTGGATCCGAACACCATGCGACTGGAAGTCCCTTACGCGGATCAACCCCTGCATTGGATCGCCGGCCACGACCGGCAAGGACGCCCCACGCTGGTTCCGATGCAGGCCGTATACCTGTTCACCAACCTGGATGAGGTCCGCCTTTTCAGCGGGCTGGGTTCCACGGGGCTGGCTTCGGGCAACACCCCGGAAGAGGCCAAGGTCAGCGGGCTTCTGGAGGTCGTCGAGCGGGACGCCGAAGCGGTCACTCTTTTTGATCCGGGGCGTTGCTTTCGCGTGCGGAGCAGAGACGAGCATGTCGCCGCCCTGCTGTCGGGCTACCGCGAGCAGGGAATCGACCCCGTTTTTCAGGATCTGACCACGGAACTGGGCGTACCCTGCTTCAAGTGTTTCGTGCATCTGGCGGATGGAGGGCTGGTCAAGGCCACGGGCGCCGCCCTGTCGGGCAAGCGGGCGGCCCTGTCGGCCCTGACCGAGACGCCCTTCCCCTTTCCGGGCGGCCCGGCCTCGGCCGCCGGACCGGGCGACCTGCCCGAGCGCATGCTCGAAGATCTGCCGGATCACTCCACAGGCTCGGCCGCGGGGGATCTGGCCCTGCTCGAAGCCATTCTGGAAGACCGGGGCCTTGCGCCCCTCTATGTCAATTTGACCAAACGGGAACTCCGGCTCCCAGTCTTTCGCGCCATTGTGCCGGGCCTTGAGATCGTCTCGGATTTC
Source organism: Desulfomicrobium sp. (assembly GCA_964201165.1). Classification (GTDB taxonomy): domain Bacteria; phylum Desulfobacterota; class Desulfovibrionia; order Desulfovibrionales; family Desulfomicrobiaceae; genus Desulfomicrobium. Next base: position 2,703 of record CAXNFJ010000217.1, on the reverse strand, counting down.
GACCGCTTCACGCGCATAAGCCCCAGACTGTGCAGGGATGTGCTCAGACTGAAGGGAAAAGACGCCTGACCGACGCATCAGGATCGAGACGAACCGTGTCCACGGCCAGCTCGGTCAAGGCCTCCATGTCCGGGCCGTGGTCGTGGCCCATGAGATGGAGCAGGCCGTGGGCCAGAAGCCGCACGGTGTATTCGTGGGTGTCCTGGTTGTAGAGATAGGATTCCCGGGCCAGGGTGTCGGTGGAGAGCACGAGGTCTCCCAGCCAGTTTTCGTCGTTGCCGGGAAAACTGAGCACATTGGTCGGCCCCAAACAGCCCATGAACGTGTGATTCAGCTCGGCCATCTCCTGGTCATCGACAATGCGCAGGGAAATTTCCCAATGCTCCAGGCCGAAGACCTGGGCAAGCCCTTCGAAAATCTCCATCAGTTCCGGACCCGACAGGGGAAAACGCGGATCAACGGGCACGGACTGGTCCAGGTGCAGCATCAGCCTTTCCCTTCCCGGACCTGCGCGGCTTGACGGTGCCGGTCGTAGGCGCGGACGATGCGCCCGACCAACGGATGGCGGATGACGTCGGCTTCGGTGAAATGGACCATGGCGATGCCCTCGACATTCTTCAGAACGTCCATGGCCTGCACCAGGCCCGAACCGATATGGGCGGGCAGGTCGATCTGGGTGATGTCGCCCGTGACCACGGCCCGTGAGCCATGTCCCAGGCGGGTCAGAAACATCTTCATCTGCTCGGGGGAGGTGTTCTGGGCCTCGTCGAGAATGACAAAGGCGTTGTTCAGGGTGCGGCCGCGCATGAAGGCCAGAGGCGCGATTTCGATGGCTCCGGTGCCGATCATTTCCTGCACCTTGGTGTAATCAAGCATATCGTACAGGGCATCATAAAGGGGCCGCAGATAGGGATTGATCTTTTCCACCAGATCGCCGGGGAGAAAACCGAGTTTTTCGCCCGCTTCCACGGCAGGGCGGGTCAACACCAGGCGTTTGACCTTTTTTTGCAGAAAAAGAGACACGCCGACGGCCACGGCCAGATAGGTCTTGCCCGTCCCGGCCGGGCCGATGCCCAGGGTCAGGTCCAGCTCACGCAGGGCGTGCAGATATTCCCGCTGAGTCACGGTCTTGGGCGAAACAGTCTTGCGGGAGGAGACCACAAACAGCGCGTCATGGTAATACTGTCTGAGCGGAGTGGACGGATCGCGCAGCATGATGCGTAAGCTTTGTTCGATGTCCCGTTCAAAAAGCTGATGCCCGCCCCGGACCAACTCATAGATCTGGGCAAAATAGCGGCAAACCAGGCCCACCATGATGGAATCTTCCCCGGAAACGGAGAGTTCGTTGCCCCGGTTCTCGACCCGCACGCCGGTGATCCTGGCCACCGTGTCCAGATTGGCATTCCCAGGCCCGAAGACTTCGCGGGCGAAGTCCGTGTTTTCAAAGGTTATTTCCTGAAGTTCCATGCGTCCTCATGCTTTGGGAGGTTTATTTCGCCCCTCGTACCCGCCTCCCGGTCCATTTGCAAATCTCCCCGGACTCCCGTACGAGCAGTAATCGGTCCCGCTTTAGATCTCAAGCAACGCACAGTATCCATCCTAAGGCGCTCAGAGCCTAAAAATATGAGTAAAAACAAAAGAGTAAAAACAAGCAACCTGCCGGCCATCAGGCCGGAAACGCAACTTGCTTTTCAAGAAGCAAAAAGCATGGTGGGGAAAGCTTTCGTGACAACAATCAAGACCAATCTTGCATTTGTGGCCTGCTCGGGCCTGTACGCCTACCGTTCGGGACAGCGTTTTTGGGAACAGAAAGGAAGCTCCTGGTGGGCCAGGACCCGGGCCTTTTCCAAAACCGCCTATCTGGCCCTGCAGGAAGACGCCTTCGGCTCGGATATCAGGATTGAGACCCTGGACATGGACCGCATCCTGGAAGAAGGCCAACCCACCCTCTCCATCCCGGCCACACCCGAAGCCGTGGATGAGCTGGTCCACAAAAAAAAATCCTAGCAGGCTGCCCCAAAACGGCAATCTGCTTCGTCACTGCAGAAAATCCAGCCCCTCACGTATGTCTCAATACGCTTCAGGCCTGGATTTTCTTTGTTCCTCGCATCTCACCATTTTGAGGCAGCCTGCACATTTGTGATTTTCAGCAGCCGGCTAGCCGCCGATGGCCGTCATGGCCCGGTCACAGACCTGGTTGTGCTCGCGGTTCTGCAGGAGTCGGTAGCCCATGGGCTTTTCCGTGTTGGCGCGCTCGAACAGGTCGAGCAAGTCTTGCGTGGTGTGATCCGGATTGCGCAGGATGGAGCGGACATCGTATTCTTTGTCGGAAAACAGGCAGGTCCGTAATTTACCGTCCGAAGTGACCCGAAAACGGTTGCAGCTCTCACAAAAATGGTTGCTGACCGCCGAAATGACCCCGATCCTCCCTGAACCCCCGGCAATGCGATACATCCGCGCCGGGCCGCTATTGCGGGAAGCCTCGAGCACCTCATCCAAAGGCACCAGCTCCTCCACCGCGGAGATGATCTCTTGCGCGGGCCAGTAATTGTCCCGGCTCCACTTGGACTGATAGCCGATGGGCATGAATTCGATGAAGCGCACATCGACCCCGTGGGAACGGGCAAAGTCCACGAACCCGGGCAGTTCGTCGTCATTGATTCCTTTCAGAGCCACGACATTGACCTTGACCCGCAAACCCCC
>CAXNFJ010000216.1:0-4588 GCA_964201165.1 Desulfomicrobium sp. | reverse complement strand
CGTCGGGTCTTTCAAGTGGTTGAACGCCGGCTGGGCCAAGGTCAACATGGTCAAGCAAAGCCACATCATCAATGGCATCAAGCGCTTTGCCTCGGATTTCAAGACCGTGCTCGAATCTCCCCGCCTGCCCAAGGCGCAGGAGCTGGCCGACATGTACCGGGCACTGAAAGCGGACAGCATCGACAGTCTCCGCCAGATGGTGGCCCCGTACCTTGCGGCCATTGCCCAGTCCGGTGCCTCCGATGTTTCTTCCGCCCCGTTCAAGGATCTGCTGGCCTCGGGCGAATATTTGCAGAAAATGAGTCAGCAGGAGATGGTCAAGGTCGTGCTGAAGGAATTTTTGAAACAGCGGCTGGGCCGGGAAAATTTGATCAAGGTGGCCGAGGTGGCGCAGTAGCAAGCGACCCGGTCCTGATGTTCCGTTCATGCTGAAAAGTTCCGCCCCCGGCGGGATTGTTGTGGGAGCGCAATGCCCGACATCGCCTTTGAGTTCTGTCGTGTGGTCAGTGTCTGCCGTCCTGGTTCAGGCCGGAGGCGAATGTTCGCGTCGTACGGCGCATGGCTGGCGGAATGAGCCGCATCAGCGAGGACGCTCGGCAGAAAGCCCGCGGCATCCGCAACGAGGCCCTGGCCAGGCATGCCGAGGGGGATCGGGCTTCATTGGCGCTGCTCCGGGATGAGATCGCGGAACTCAAGGCCATGTTGCGTGAACAGCAGATCCAGATGGCGAATCTGTCCGCCCTGATGACCCAACTGACCGCTTTTTCCGTCCAGATTGAAACAAACGCGCCCTTCGAAGCATCAACTCCCCGCCCTCTTTCCGATCACAAACGCATGCTCCTGGAACGCGTCCGGGATTTACGCCACCAAAATATGTCTTTTTCCCAGATCTGCGCGCTCTTTCAGTCCGAAGGGGTGCCGACCCTGTCCGGGGAAGGGCAGTGGTCCAAAGGCACGCTCTGGAATCTGTGGAAGAATCACCACCAACAACTTCACGCCACGAGCGACGGCTAACACTTCTGCGTTTCCAATTCGTACATACGCCTCTCGCCCGTACTGCGCCGTGTCGGCGAGAAGCCGAAGTGGCGGGCGTCGTCGCGGATACGTCCTGCCGGACTCTGCGTCCGGTCAGTTCAACGCGTGCAAGGGGCCGGGAATTCTGGTTTTGCTAGGGAATGAGAGACGGGGCGGGATCGCGGGACGTGTGGTCCGGGAATTTTTTACTCCACTGGGTTGATTCATGAAAAATACCGAGTTTGACCAGGGTCTGGACAGCTGCTTCGAGCCGGAACGGCGTTTTGCGATTCTGCGTGATATCTTTGACAGTTTGAGCGAACATATCGCGGTTTTGGATACCACCGGGCGCATTGTCGATGTCAATGCGAGCTGGAGACAGTTCGCGGAGGAGAACCCGGGGGCGTATCAATCCCGGATCGAAGGAGAGAATTATATCGAGGTTTGTGAGAATGCCACGGGACCCTCAGGTGAGGAGGCCCAGGCAGTCGCTCAAGGACTCCGGATCGTGCTGGCAGGGCAGTCTCCGTCTTTCAGGCTCGAATATCCGTGCCATTCGCAACTGCGGAAACGCTGGTTCCTGATGACGGCCACGCCTCTTGTCTCTCACGGAACCATCGATGGAACCGTGGTCTCCAATAGCCAGATCACCGCTCGCAAACTGGCCGAGGCCGCTCTCATTCGCTACGAACGGGCCATCGCCTCGTCGTCCTCCATGGTCAGCATCGTGGATACTGATTTTGTCTATCAGCTGGTCAACGACAGCTATCTTGAAGTCCATGGCAAGAAGCGGGCTGAAATCGAGGGCCACAGGGTTGCGGAAATCTTGGGCCGGGATGTGTTTGAAGAGCATATCCGGCCAAGGCTGGAGCGTTGCTTTAAAGGGGAGACCGTGGACTACGAAGCCTGGCGGGAGACCAAATCGGGCAAACGTTGTTTCGCCGTGATCTATTACCCCTACCGCGAGCGGGACAATTCCATCTCCGGAGCCGTGACGACGGCCACGGACATCACCGAGGCCAAAGAGCTGCGGGACGAGGTCGCCAGCAGCGCACGCCGGCTGGCCGAGGCCCAACGCCTGGCCCAGGTCGGCAGCTTTGAAAAGGACTATGCGCAGGGGAAAAAGAGCTGGTCCGACGAGTTTTGCCGTATTTTGGGCTATATACCCGGCGAGGTGGACCCCGATTTCAGCCTTTTCATGCAGCATATCCATCCCGAGGATGCGTTCGGCTTTCAGCAGAATTTTGAAGCGGGTCAGGCCAATGGCCTGGAATTCACGACAGGACTGCGTATTCGCACCGTGCAGGGCGAGGAAAAACACGTCAGTCTGGTCTGCGGTTTCGACCTGCGGGAGGACGGGACGTTTTACCGTCTGCACGGAGCCCTGGCCGACGTGACCCAGCGCCGTTTGGCCGAACTGCGGTTGGAACGTCTGGCGAACACGGATGAACTGACGGGACTGCCCAACCGGAGGCATTTTCTGGAGTCCGTGCGTGCGGAGATGGTCCGCTTCGAACGGTTCGGCAAACCCCTGTGCGTGGCCATGGCCGACATCGACAATTTCAAGAAGGTCAATGACACCCATGGCCACGATATCGGCGATCTGGCCCTGCGGCATGTGGCCCGGATTTTCGCGCACGAGCGCAGGGCCTTCGACACGGTCGGGCGGGTGGGCGGCGAGGAGTTCTGCATCCTGTTTCCGGAAACGGACCTGGCATCCGGAATCCTGGCGGCGGAGCGCGTGGCCAGGGGGCTGGCCGAAGCGGTTCTTGTGGTCGGGGATCTTCGTCTGAGGATGACGGTCAGCGTCGGGTTGGCCGAGCATTTCCCGGGTGAGAGCCTGGACGCGCTCCTGAAAGGCGCGGACAATGCGATGTACGAGGCCAAACGGAGCGGCAAGAATCGGGTTTGTTCACGGCCGGGCATCCCTCGACCGTAAGCTTCACCGTTGTCTCATTTTGGTTTGATATCTGCGTTCGACAGAGCAGGGGGAATTCCGGGCGGCCGAAATCCTTCCTGGTCAAGGCCGAGCAGGAAGGATGAGCCGTCTTGAAAAATGCGGGCGGCGTGCGTTTTGGCTTACATGATCAACCGCAGCAGCTGCGGCATGAACGTGGGCACGGACCATCCGGGGACATAGTGGTTCAAGGTTTCGAAGATGGCGACCATGAGCAGGCTCGCGTGCAGGAGGGAGAGCATGGCGATGGAGAACATGGACCCTTTGAGACGCATGGGGTTTTCGCTGGTGCTGACAAAGAGGGACAGCGCCATGGCCAGGGCCAGACATCCCGCGCTGGCCATGGCGGCGTAAAAGATCTGGGGCAGGTACAGGTTGAAGATGCCTTTGAGGCTTAAAAAAAGCCAGACCAGGAACCCGAGGGTGATCAGGGCGCAGACCGCGTGCCATTTGCCCAGAAAGGGGGCGGCAAAGCGGTAGTAGTCGCGGCCCCAATCATCCTTGTCGCGGCGCAGCACCAGATAGCACAGCCCGATGCCTGCGGCCAGGCACAGGGACAGGGGGAGCCATAGGCAAAACAAGGGCCACAGCGCCGAGCCCGACGGCGGAATGAAGGCCGGATTGTCCATGGTTATGCCTCGAAAGAAGAGCAGGCCGATGAGCACCAGACCCCAGTATCCGTATTTGATGGGCACATTGGCCACGCATCCGAGCAGGAAGTGCATGGTCTTGCGTTCTTTGGCCCCTTTCCAGCCCAGATCATAGGCCACTAGGGCCAAGGTTCCGAAAAAGGGCAGAGCAGCCGCCAGGATCAGCAGCAGCTGGTTGGTGGTCGCGAATTCGGTTTCCCAGAAAGGGTGGGACAGGAGCAGCGCTCCTGCGCATACGATCGCCGACCAGAAAAGGGCATGTCCCAGTACGGCCAGCCGGGACATCTGCCTGGCGGCGCGGGCGGGAAAGGGTTTGCCGGAGACCATGCCGATCAGTTCACTGACCAGGGCAACGGCCGGAGCGCCCCAGAACAGGGCGGGCAGGATCATCAGAAAGGGCAGCAGGGCAAATGCCCACAGGGGGACGGTGAGCGCCATGGGAACCTCAAATATTTATGGGGATGGCGGCCGGCTTGGCCGAATGGGGGGTATCTGCCCCAAAAGCGTGCAAGAGGCAAGGCGGATGCTCTCTTGAAAATTGGCGGGATCTCTCCTATGCGACGGTGGTAAACATGGGAGAACTGGTGGCGAATACATGAAATCAGCGCTGGCCTTTGTGGCCGGAATGCTTGTTGGGGTCCTGCTCACGCTCGGCGGCGGGACGTTTTTCCGGCATCCGGACCCTCATGGAGGGACTCAGACGGCCTCTGGGCGATTGCCTGCCGGGATACTGGCCGGTCTCAAAGCCATGCGCTGTGATCTTGAGGCCATGATCCGCGCCTTGGAAGAACCGGTTCTCTCTCCCCAGGCCCTGCGGCGACCCGTGACACGCAGCATGCGCATGAGCCGGACAGAGGTGGTTCTGACCCTTCCCGTTTCCGGCGATGTTTCGGTGTCCGGCCTTCCCTCCCCCGGTGGCAACGCAACGGAAGGAAGGGCATCAGGCAACCAAACCATGGCCGAAGCG
>CAXNFJ010000215.1:0-4598 GCA_964201165.1 Desulfomicrobium sp. | reverse complement strand
TCACCCGCTGCCCGGCGCCGACGACGCAAGCATTATTCAAATAAACCCGGCGTGGAGTCATGACGGGAAAATCGTTGCCTTCGCCCGTGGACAAGCAACCGAGTTCCTGTGGAAGACGCTCGGCGACAACAACTTCCTGGATGCGGCAGCTGGCGAGGACATCCGCACGCTGAGCGAAAAATACACCATACGCTTCGACCTGTGGACCATCCCTTTCAATGACGGCAAAGGAGGAAAAGCCTCTCCCCTTCCGGGCGCAGGCGGGAACGGCTTGAGCAATTATTTTCCACGCTACACCCCCGACGGAAAATGGATTGTTTTTTGTCAGGCTCAATCAGGCTTGGTCTCCATGCCCGACAGCCGGCTGGCGATCATCCCGGCAAGCGGCGGGGAACCGAGGACCATGAAATGCAACCGTCCGGAACTCAATTCCTGGCACAGCTTTTCGCCCGACGGCCGCTGGATGGTTTTCTCTTCAAAGCCCGATGGCAGTTTGCTTACGCGGGTATTTCTGACCCATATCGACAAAGACGGAAATGATTCTCCGGCGATTCAACTGCACAGAATCGGATCTCCAGGCATGGCGGCGATCCTGCCGGAAGCTGTCGTAAAGGAGTCGAGCGTGATCAAATCGATACATTTTATTGAATAGCGGTCTTCTGAAATCACATGAATTTCTGAACAGATCACTTTTTCTCTGTAAATTTTAACCGTGCTTGTATTTCAATTCCATCAACGTGAAAAAGGAGGACAGATGAAGAATTTATCACTGTGCATTCTTCTCATTTTCAACTTTCTCTTTCTGGGAGGCTGTGTCTCGTCCATAAAATCGAGCATGGATCGGAGCAAAGGAGATAGTGCATTCTACACGGACAAAAATTATTCAGAGGCAGCGAAATCTTATAAAAATGCTGCAGCCAATGGAGATGTCGAATCTTCGTACATGCTCTCACGAATCCTGTTGGATAAACAATACGGCATGGAAAATATCGGCGAAGGCCTAAACAGGCTCAATGAAGCCGCCGCTTCGGGCCACGTACTGGCGAATCGGGACCTGGGCATGATCTACTTGTCAGGCAAGCATGGTCTGGAAAAAAGTGTTCCGAGGGCCCTGCCATACTTTGAAATGGCGGCCTCCAAAAACGACGATGTGTCTGTTCTGGCTCTCGCCATGATTTATGGCAGCGGGATGGGAGTGGAAAAGAATTCCGTCCAGGCCTCCCGCTGGTTTGCCAAAGGACAGGAATTGGGTCTGCCGATCCCGGCGGACATGTCAAATCCCGATGTCATTTCAGGCTTGCGCCCCCTGCCCGAGAGCACAAAAAAGATCGTCGCCACTCCGACCGACGGCAAAAATATGGTTCAGGAAGCACAGTCCATGCTGACAAAGCTGGGCTATAATCCGGGATCGGCGGATGGTGTCGCCGGCAAAAAGACACGCCAAGCGGTGCGGGACTTTCAGAAGAAACGAAAGCTCGCAGTCACGGGCGAAATAAACGCCCAGCTCTTGCACGACCTTGAATCCGCACTGTCAAACAACTAGGGGTGAACAAATGAAATATATTTTATGCATTCTTTCCCTGCTTGTACTTCCGTATTCAGTCTTTGCGGATGCCGATGAAATAGCAAAACTTCAGTCATGGAAGCAAACGGTCCAGAATCAAATCGACAAAGACCGGGGCGAACTGGGCCAGTGGAAGCAACGGATGACCAATACCGTGTTGGTCAGCGCCGGCCATTCTCCAGTGGGAGGTTTCACCCATGTCGTTCCCGGTCAGGACCCGACGCTTGTACAGGGCTGGAGAGACCCCATGACCAAGGGGGATGCGGAAGACAATTTCACGGAAACCCAGATGCACATCCAGCGACTTGAGGACTCCATCAAGGCTGCCGACCAGGAGCTGTCGCAGATCGACAAGAAAATAAAAACCCTTGAAAGCGCTGAAGCCGGGGGCGGGTCGGAAGGCGGAGGCGGAGGATCGGAAGGTGGCGGCGGAGGCGGCGGCTACTAGCACGCGGAAATCTCCGCACGGCTGATACTTCAGGGTTAAACAAGCAGGAAGGGAGCCCTCGCCGGGGCTCCCTTCCTGTTTGCAAATTGCACGAATCCAACAATGGAACTCATCCATACGAAAAGAAAAAAAAACTACTCCATCCGAGAGATCGCGCATCGGCAAACACAAGGACTCGCGACGCAACCCGCGTGCAGGAGGTGCGTCCTCCACGTGAGGACATTTCAAGGCGTGCGCGCCCAGCATTGGCCGGGGAATCGATGCACCACGATTTGCGCTCCATGATGACGCAAGAAGAGGAGGAGGTCGCCTTGCGCAGAGACCGCCACGCAGCGGCTGTCAGAAGGGAAAATCCTCCTTATGATCGACCTTGAGCTCTATCTTCTGCGGCTCAGGTTTCTTGGCCAGCTTGTGCACCGGATTGCCGTCGACGCAGATGGCCTTGAACGGCTTCGTGGGACAGGCGTGCTCGCAGCCTCCGCAGCCGACGCAGTAGTCCGGGTCGACCTCCGGGATGACCAGCGGCTTGTTCTGCGGGTTGGGATACGGCACCATGCGCACCGCCTTGGTCGGACAATGCTCGGAACAGGCGCCGCAGCTCGTGTTGTCCGTGAAGACCACGCAGTTCTCCTTGATGAACCGGGCCACGCCGAGCTGCGTGAGCTTCTTCTCCTCCTTTGCCAAGGGCAGGAGGGCCCCGGTGGGGCAAACCTGGGTGCAAAGCGTACACTCGTAGTTGCAGTGGGCCGCGCGGAAGTTCATGCGCGGCTGCATGATGCCTGAGGGGCCGAATTCGAGGAGCGAAGGGCTGAGCACCCGCGACGGACATACACTCACGCACAGATGGCAGGCCGTGCAGATGGAGGTGAACCGCTCGATGCTGACGGACCCAGGCGGGGAGACGGGGCCTTTCACTGCCTCGTGCACGGTCGTCGGCCTACTCTGCAGGACCGTCGCGTTGGTCTCGGTCAGCCCGGCGAGCCCCAAGATCGACACTCCCGAATGGAGGAGAAAATCCCTGCGTCCCTGATCCGGCTGCACTGCGGCAACGCGCCGCCACCCGTTTTCAAAACGCACTGAGCCCGCCGGACAGGCATCCAGGCAGTTGCAGCAGCCGACGCAGCGTGCGCTGTCCACTGCCATGTTCTCTAAGTCTATGCAGCCCGCCTTGCACACGCGCTCACATCGCCTGCATCCCGTACAGGTTTCGGAATCGATGCCGATCCGCAGCCAGGAGATCCGCGAAAAAAGCCCCAGCAGCGTGCCCACCGGGCAGACGGTGTTGCAGTAGAGGCGGCCGCGCGTGGCGGCGAGCCACCCGACAATCATGAGCGTCGCCACGGCGACCCCGACGGCCACTGGCGTCAGGACCGCCCATTGCCTGCGAGGCACCGCGTAGAAGCCGAACTGCTCCATCGCGGCCGCCGCGACGTTGTTGCCCACGATGGCTGCGGGACGGATGAGATCGGAGAAAATTCTGCCCGAAGCGCTGAACGGGTCGAGCAGGTTCAGGAGCAGGCCGCTGCCAGCGATCAGCAGCAGCGCCGTGATGGCAGCGATGGAATAGCGGAGCGCCCTCCTCGGCCTGACGAAGCGGAATCCTTGCCCTTTGCGTCCCTTGCGGGCCGCGAAGCCGATCATGTCCTGCAGGGTTCCGAGGGGGCAGACGGTGGAGCAGTAGATGCGCCCGACAAGGACGGTCAGGGCCACGACGACGATCCAGCCAGCCAAGACGAGGGTCGCCCCGTGCACAAATTGCAGCAGCGAGGGAATGAACTGCAGGTACAAAAGCCCCCTCGTGAAGGCGGGCGGGATCAGATTCCCGAAATCGAGAAAGACCAGCCCGATCAGCGCGAAGAACATGGCGGACACGCCGACGCGCAATGCCTTCAAGTGCCCCGTCCGCATGCTCACGGCGTCATGCTCACAGTTTGATACGGTTGATGGACAGGCCCGTCAGGTCCATGCGTCCGACCTGCATCTTGGCCGCAAGCTCTATGTGACGGATGTCCACCGGCTCGACGCCGAAGAGCTTCGCGGCGGCGGCATCGGCCGCGACCGGGTCCGGAGACACGATCAGCGACTGCATCAGCACGATGTCTCCGGCGGACACTCCGCGCGGACCGTTTTGCTTCATCACGTTGTAGGCGTCCACAACGGTCAGCGTCGGCTTGCGGAAGGTCATGAAATCCGCGATGCACTGGTGCAGATCGTTGCGGTGCCAGTATCCGCGATCCCAGACCACGCCCATCATGTTCTTCATGCCGACGGTGAGCATCGTCGAGCTGTGGTGCTTCAGGACCGGGACGTTGATGAACACGTCCGCCTCCAACAGCAGCGCGTGGACCTTGGCCTCGGTCAGCCGCTGTCCGCCCGGCACGGCGACACGCTGGTAGTAGCCCTCGCTGTCACCGGACACGATCTTCCCGCCCGCGTCCTTGACCGCCCTCTCGATGCCGCTGTTCCGGTAACATTGCGCCCACGGGTCGCAGGTGTGATCGAACACGGACACTTCCCTGGCCCCGGCCTGCAGACAGTGCTCGATGATGCGCGCCACGAGTTTGGGGTTCGTGTTGCCCGCGCGGT
>CAXNFJ010000214.1:0-4617 GCA_964201165.1 Desulfomicrobium sp. | reverse complement strand
TTCAAAAGCGCCGTGGCCAGGTCGCTGCTCGACCGGCACACGGTGATGACGGCGGTGGGAGTGATGATCACGCCGATGGGCAGGGTCTGATAGGGCACGCGGGCATCCCCTTCATTCTCCAGGGGCACGCGGATGACCAGCAGGAGCACCCCGTCCTCAAGCTCGATCCGGGCGCGCTCATCGGCGTCCAGCGGGTCGGAGAGATAATCGAGGGGCACGCCCAGGAGCACGGAAACGCGCTGGAGCTCTTCTTCCGAGGGGGTGATCATATTGACCCAGCAGTCGAAGTCGAGATGGTCCAAAGGGGAAAGCTTTCCGTCAATGGTCTTGCGGATGGTGATCATGATGCGAGTCCTTGCAATGAGTAAAAATGCCGCCTTGGGCACGTCTGGACAATGAATTCCAAACGGGACCTGAAGCCAGGGAACTCTTACAGGATCACGAGTACGGGTCCGCGGAACGACCCGCGGCATGGAGGGCCTGGCCGGTCCGGGCAAAGGAGTGCCGGAATGCCAGGCGGCGGAAAAGAAAGATCGAAAACATGGTCCACCTTCCGGAACACCGAGGCTCCGTCAGGCGGCTTTGTCAGACGCGAAGATGACGAAGGGATCGGCAGAAAAAAAAGTTGAAGTGCTGCGTTGGCCTAGGGCCACAACTGTCGCCAGAATCCACTGTCTTCTCCTTGAAGTGTCGCCCGGACACCATGCCCGGGGAGTCGAAATCGTTGAACAGCCCTTACGCGCGCCGGATCGGAAAAGCAAGCCCATCCTCCCCTGCAACGGACGAGGATCTGACAATAATTACAAAAACGTATGACAGATACGTTGCCCTTGGGGATAAATTGACATAAGGCAAGCCGAAGTTTTCCTTGTGATACGTATCTTCCCGCGAGCAACGGGGCCCCACCCAATCAGAGCAGCCAGGATGAACCATGATTTTTGACAACATCCGCATGAAGCCCAAGCTCCTTTTCCTGTTCATCATGACCGGGATCGTCCCCCTGGGCATCGTGGCCCTCATTGGCAGCTACTCCGCATCCACCGCCCTGCTGGACCTGGCCTTCGAACAACTCGGCAGCATTCAGAACATCAAACGCGACAAACTCAGCACCACTCTGACCGAACGGATCAACGGCCTAAAACTCCTGGCCAGTTTGCGACAGACCCAGCAGGCCATGGAAGACCTGACGCAGCTCGGTGACCAAAGCCCTGAGCAGCCCTACCCCATCGACTCAAGCGAATACCAAAAAATTCACGGCAGATACGACTCCCAGCTCAAAGGATACATCGCGGTCAACGGTTTTGCGGACATCTATCTCCTGAATCGAAGCCGGGGGCATGTCATGTACGCGGCAGGGCAAGGCGAGGAGTTGGGCACCAGCATCGCCACCGGACGCTATCGGAACACGGCCCTGGCCAGGCTCTGGGAGCGGGTGCTGCAAACCGGAAACGTGGTGTTCGAGGACTTCTCCATTTATGAACCGAACGGCGGGCACCAGGCCGCGTTCATCGGTTATCCGGTCCTGGACCTGCAAGGGAACGTGGCCGGAGTCATCGCGGCCCGGATCTCGGCGGAGTTCATCAACCAGATCATGCCCTCGCGCCAGGGCTTGGGGGACTCGGGAGAATCCTATCTGCTGCGCTGGCTCGAAAATGACAAGAAATTTGAATTGCGCAGCGACATCCAGACCCTGGGACAGGGCCTCTATGTCATCGGTTACACCCTGGGACGCACTCCGGCCTATTGGCACGATGCGGTGAGCAAGGGCTTCGACGGCGGTGGCGGCACCTATGCGGACAGCGCGGGCACGACCGTGCTGGTGGCCTTCAACACTCTGGACATCCTGGGCACCAACTGGATTCTCGTCTCCAAGATCAACAAGGGTGAAGTGCTCCGGCCGATCTGGACTTTTTTGCTGGTCATCTGCGTCACCGGGGCGGTCCTGGTCATCATGATCGCGCCCGGCGCCTACGGCCTGGCGCGGCGCATCAGCCAGCCCCTGGAGCAGGGCGTGCAGTTCGCCGAAGCCATCTCCGCCGGGGATCTGAAAGCCCGCCTGGATCTGCGCCAGAATGACGAACTGGGCATGCTGGCCAATGCCTTGAATCGCATGGCCCGCAACCTGCGCGAAATGGACTGGCTGAGCCAGGGCAAGACCGGCCTGGACGACACCCTGCGCGGAGAGCACTCGCCTCAGGAGCTGGCCAAGCTCTTTATCTCTTTTATCTGCAAGCATCTGGACAGCCAGCTTGGACTCTTTTTCCTGCACGACAACGAAGAGCTGGTCCTGACTTCGTCCTACGCCTTCACCAACCGCAGCGGTCAATTCACACGGCTGCGCGTCGGCGAGGGACTGGTCGGCCAAGCCGCGCTGGAAGGCGAAATCCTCACCTTTGCCCGCGTCGGAAATGAAGCGCCGGCTTTTCATTTCGGCCCTGGGGAATTCGTTCCCACTCATTTTCTGGCCGCGCCCATATTCATGGACAAGGAGCTGCTCGGCGCCTTTCTCATTGGTCGTGAAACTGCATTTTCGCCCCTGCACCAGCAATTCATCGCGGAGATTGTCCAGCGCACTGCCGTCCTCTTCAACATGGCCACCTCACGGGGCATGATCGCAAACCTTTTGCGCCAGGCTCAGGAACAGCAGGAAATGCTCCGCGTGGCCAACGAGGAATTGGAAGAACAGACCAAGATGCTCAAGGAATCCCAGACCGAGCTGCAGGCCCAGCAGGAAGAACTGCAGGTCACCAACGAGGAACTGGCGGAGCAGACCCGCGCCTTGAAAGAATCCGAACGGCTGATGCAGGATCAGCAGGACGAGCTGCGCTCCGTCAATGAAAAACTGGGTGAGCGGGCCCAGGAGCTTGAGGAGCAAAAAATCGCCATCCGTCGGAAAAACAAGGACTTGCTGCGGGCCCAGGAGCAACTCAAGCTCAAGGCCCGAGAACTCGAGATCGCCAGCAAATACAAATCCGAATTCTTGGCCAACATGTCCCACGAGCTGCGCACCCCGCTCAACTCCATCCTCATCCTGTCCCAGCTCCTGGCCCACAACAAGGAAGGCAATCTTTCCCCACGGCAGAAGGAAGCGGCCTCGGCCATCAACTCCTCGGGCGCGGACCTGCTGCGACTGATCAACGAGATTCTGGACCTGTCCAAGGTCGAGGCCGGAAAGGTCGACCTCCATTTGGAGGAAATGCCCATCGTGTCCATGATCTCGGACCTGCAGCGGGTCTTCAAGGGCATCGCCGCCGACAAGGGCGTGACTTTCAAGGTCGAACAGGGGGCGGATCTGCCCGAAACGCTGCTCACGGACACGCATCGGCTGCAGCAGATCCTGCGCAACCTTCTGTCCAACGCCTTCAAATTCACGGATCAGGGCACAGTGACCCTGTCCATTGCCCGTCCAGGTCCGGACATGGTTCTGCCCGAAAGCATTCCTTCGGCGGACCAGGCGATCTGCATCGCCGTCAAGGACATGGGCATCGGCATCCCGGAGGAAAAACAGGGCACGATCTTCGAGGCCTTTCGCCAGGCCGACGGCAGCACCAGCCGCAAATACGGCGGCACCGGATTGGGCCTGTCCATCTCGCGGGAATTGACCAAGCTCCTGGGCGGCGAAATCCGCTTGCGAAGCAGGGAAGGCGAAGGCTCGACCTTCACCCTGATCCTTCCCCAGCGACATGACGGACTGGGACGGCATGACAAGACCAATACCAACGAAGAACCGGAATCCATTCCCGCGGAGTATGTATCCGCGTCCACGGATTCACCCGCCCCGCGGCCCTCGCCCGCTTCCCCGGAAGCCGACGACGCCGCGCTGCAGGCCTCGGCCTATGTTCAGGACGATCGAAGCAGCCTGAAACCCGGAGACAAATCCATCCTCATCATCGAGGACGACCAGCATTTTGCCCGAGTGCTGCGCGATCTGGCCCGAGACATGGGCTACAAGGTCCTGCTCGCGGGCGATGGCGAAACCGGTCTGCACTTTGCCGATTTTTATGCGCCCAGCGCCATCATCCTCGACAACGGTTTGCCGGGCATGAATGGGTGGACCGTCATGGAACGGCTGAAAAAGGATTCCCGAACCCGGCACATACCCGTGTCCTTCATTTCCGCCGAAGACCGCACTCTTGAGGCCATGCGCATGGGCGCACTCAGCTTTTTGACCAAGCCGGTGGACCTTGAAAATCTGCGCCAGATGTTTGAAAAAATTAACTCTTTCGTCAGCAAGTCCCTGCGTCGGCTGCTCGTGGTCGAGGACGACGCCCTGCAACGGGAGTCCATCCGCGCCCTGATCGGCAACGGCGACGTGGAAACCGTGACCGCTGGCTCCGGCACCGAGGCATTGGCATTGCTGGCATCACAGAACTTCGACTGCATGATCCTCGATCTTGGCCTGAGCGACATGTCCGGCTTTGAAGTGCTGCGCACTCTGCGCTCCGGCCCAACCCCGTCCGATCTGCCGGTGGTTGTCTATACAGGCCGCGAGTTGAGTGAGGACGAGGAGCAGCGGCTGTCAAAGTACGCCGAAAGCATCATCGTCAAAGGCGTGCGCTCACCGGAGCGCCTGCTGGAGGAAACCACCCTTTTCCTGCACCGGGTTCAGGCCAACCT
>CAXNFJ010000213.1:0-4618 GCA_964201165.1 Desulfomicrobium sp. | reverse complement strand
ATGATGTCCACGCCGAGATGTTCGAGCTGCCGGGCCAGACGGACCTTCTCATTACGGTTCATGGTCGCGCCGGGGGACTGTTCGCCATCACGCAACGTCGTATCGAAAATGAAAATTCTTTCTGACAAATTGATCTCCTTCATATGGTGGATTGGCAAAAATTGAATGCGACTGATCCTGACTGCTTATGCGCCGGGATGGCCGTTTTATGCAAACGATGCTGAGGGGGTTACGTGTGTCCTTTACGAGATCTTGTGAGAAGACTCTCGTAGGAAGGATTTCCCGCGTAGGGGCAGAAAGAAGTAGGTGTAGATAAGACCGGAAATGATGTAGCCGATGAAAAAGACAAAGCTGAGCAGCTTGGGCTCGGAGGCGACCAGCACAAAAATGAGCAACGCGGTCACCGTAGCGCTGAAACGATGCGCGCGGATGACCTCGGCGTCCTTGAAGGATGCGTAGCGGACGTTGCTGACCATGAGGATGGAAACCAGGAAGGACAGGCCGAGGGTGAAACCCGGCACCCAGGTGGCCATGGATTCAGGGATGTAGGAGGAAAAAAGGACGAATGTGGCCAGGGTGCACGCCGCCGCGGGAATGGGCAGGCCAATGAAAAACTTCTTGCTGATCTTGCCGGTCTGGATGTTGAACCGGGCCAGCCGCAGGGATCCGCAGGCAATGACCAGAAAGGAGGCCATGATGCCCAGGCGCCCGAAATCGTGGGTGTGCCATTGATAGATCATGACGGCCGGACCAACGCCAAAAGCGACCAGGTCGACGAGGGAATCCAGCTGCACTCCGAAATCCGAGGCCGAGTTGGTCAAACGGGCCAGTTTCCCGTCCAGACCGTCGAAGACGCAACTGACGATGATGGCCACGGCAGCCATCTCGAAGCGGCCTTCAATGGACCACAGTATACCCAAGAAGCCAGTCAAAAGGCTGGCCATGGTCATCATGTTGGGGAGCAGATAGTATCCCCGATGCTTGGGTTTGAGGTAGTCCATTACTGTCCTGAAAAGAGTCTTCGCGTTATTTTTTGCGGGCCAGGATGGTCTGTCCTGCAAAAACATTTTCACCGATACGAACACTAGGAACATACTCACTGGGCACATAAAGGTCAACTCTGGATCCGAACTTGATCAGTCCGAAACGCGCTCCGCGGGACAGGGAGTCCCCCTCTTCCGCCCAACAGATGATGCGCCGCGCAATGAGTCCGGCGATTTGAACCATGGTCCAGCTCCGCCCATCCGCATCTTCGACCAGCACGGCGTTGCGTTCGTTATCAACGGAAGCCTTGTCGAAGGAGGCGTTGATGAACTTGCCCCCAAAATAGGAGATACGCGCAATGCGTCCGGCCACGGGCATGCGGTTCACGTGCACGTTGAAGACATTCATGAACACGCAGATGGCGGTGCGGTCCTCGCCGGTCAGGGGGTCGCGCATGGTCTCGATCTTGATGACCTTGCCGTCGGCCGGGGACACGGCGACACCCGGTTCCTGCGGCACCACCCGCTCCGGATCGCGGAAGAAATTGAGGACAAGGAACAGGGTCACGAGCAGAACAGTTGCCATGAACCAGCAGTCCAGCAGGGCGAAGGTCAAGGTGGCGATGGCGGTCAAAAAGATGAAGGGCAGGCCTTCAAGGGAAAGGCCGAGGGAGGGCTTATGCATGAATTCTCCTGATCGATAATGGGAATGGTCTGCCTAACCGCGGGCGGAAAGACTTTCAATCCTTATTTTTCGGACCAACTTTTCGGACCAACTTTTCGGATCTTATTTTCCGGGCCGTTTCCCCGTGTACTGCTTTTTCCATTCATCCAGAAACAGGATGGCGGTCTCCAGACGGTCGAGGCGACCTTCCTGGGCGCGCACGGCCCAGACCAGATCGTCAAAACCCACCGTGGGGGCAAGATTCAGTTTGGCCAGCAACGCGTCCAGTTCCGAACGCAACCGCGGCGGAATTTCGGACTGCCAGCCGCCCGTATCCGCCTGCTTGTCGGGCATGAGGCCTGCCGCGCATTGCAACAGGGTCCGCATGCGGTGCACATAGGTGTGTTCCGCCAGAACACGGGCGCGCCCCCTGGCCGCGAATTCGGCCCGGGCCTGCGGATTGGCGCGGTAGTGATCGATGGCGTGCAGCAGTTCGGACATGTCGCCGAACAGCGCCAGCTCCCCTTCGGCAAAAAGTTCGGGCAACAGGGCGCGCCGGTCCACCACCTGGAAAGCTCCGCAGGCGGCCAGCTCAAAGGTGCGCGGGTTGACAAAATCCCCGTCACCCACCAGGGCGCCGGGCCGCACCGAAGAGTGCAGGTTCACGTTGATGGTGGTGGCGTTGAAAATCCGGACCACTTCCTCGGTCTCGATGCGTTCGCCACTGCGCTGCAGGTACGGGGCCAGCGTCGTCTCCCCGTCCCAGTCATTGCCCCAGATGCGCAGATCGTAGTTTGAAAGCTGCCTGAATGCCAAACGCCGGTTGGGGTAGCCCGCGCCCACAAAGGACACTTCGCTCCCGTATTTGCGCCGCTCCACAGGGGTAAGCTCCAGCGGCCGGTGCACCGCGGGATCGGCGGCCAGGGGCAGATAGAAGGAATTGGTCTGACCCAGGGCCGCAAGCTTTTCCGGAAAATCGCCCTTCTGGATCACGGCGAACAGATCATACAGGGGAGCGAAGACCTTCCAGTACGGGAAGACCTCATGGTCCTCCACGAACCACATGGCCGTCGCCACCTTGTCCCGCCGCAGGCGCTTCAAGGCCTGACGGGACAGGGGAGCCTGGGCCATGGCCAGGACAAGATCCGGCGCGAAGGTCTCGACCTTGGCCAGGATGGCCTGGGACACGACCTGCAAAAAGCTGTTTTCCAGATAATCAAGCCGGTCCGTGCCCACACGCAGGGTCTTGAGGGCCGAAAAGGCGCCGAAAAAATCCGGAGCCTCGAAATACTCCACCACATGCCCCATCTCCCGCAGAGCGTTGCCGCAGTAACGGCCCACGGGCAGAGATCCGCCATACAGCGGCAGGACAACCAGAATTCGCCGGGTCTCATTCATGGGCTCGACCTCGCAATGTTTGGGGCAGCATCCAGTCCCGCTCCCGCATCCAGACTTCATCAACCATGGACTCCGCGCTCCCGGGCATCACGACCCCGGCATAGGCCGCAGCCTCGGATCGGAACACGCGGCGTTGCGCGGCATACGGATCATGCCCGGCAACGGCCGTCCAGGTCAGTCCCATTTCGTCAAAGCCGCTGGACATGACCGCGCATCCAGGCGCCAGCGCCTTGGTCGTATGCCCGCTGACGTAACGCAGCACGGATGGATCGGAAAAAGCCCGGCGGCAGGAAACATCGAAGGGACAGGGCGCGGTCTCCAGACACGGCGCGCACTCCGTCATGGCCTGCAGGGCAAAATGCCCCTGACCGTAGGGCCCGGTCTCGTGGCACCAGGCCGAGGACAGAAAAAAAGCCAGCACCGGCACTCCGAGATGGGCCGCCAGGTGCATGGTCCCGGTATCCGGCGAGAGGAGCAGATCGAGTCCGCCCACGACCTGCATGAGCTCCGGCCAGGTGGTCTGACCAACCAGATCCCGAACCTCGCCGCGCAGTGATGCGGGCAACAAGGCGGCAAGCTCCTTGGCGGCCCGCCGCTCGCCTCCGGATCCGAGCAGATGGATGGGCCCATGCCCGACGCGCCCCAGAGCGGCCATGACCAAAGGGGCGAGGACCGGCGCGGGCAGGGAGCGGCGCGCATTCTGTCCGGCCATGACCACCCCGAGCCCCCCGCCATGGGGAAAGGCCGGCGGATTGACCTGCTCCGGAGGCAGCGGCTGTTCGGCATACAGGCCCCACACATCAACCAGGTTGAGGCCGGTCAAAACCCGGGATCTGGTCCAACGCATGATCTGGTCGGGCCACGAATCCACCAGCCGCTGCCCCATGTTCTGCCGGTATCCCCGCACCGACTGAAACGGAAACAGGGAGGCCACCGCGAAATTGAGTCCGGAAAAATTGAGATTGTAGACGCGGTGAAAGGCCAGTCCGGCAAGATTCCCCAAATCCTCGTACACCCGGTCCAGGATCTGCGGTCCATGGGTGCCGTGAGCGGTTATGCCGTGGACCTCGACGTCCGGATAGACACGCCGGGCCAGGTCTTGCAGGGACCTGTCCACCAACAGATGCACCGTCCCCGCCTTCTGTAAGGAAAGGACAAGGCGTTTGGTCTGTATCAAATCCCCAAACCGGGCCAGCTGGATGATCAGATACGCGGGAGTGGCTTCGGGACGGGGCCCGAAATCTTCGGAATGCATGCCTCCTCATCCGGGAAAATCGTGAAAAAGTCCAGAAATCCCCGGTTTTTCTGACCCTCTTGACCGGCGCGGGCGGACTTGGACAACCGGGGCCGGCTCTGCTAGACGGCGTTCATGCGCTATTACCCCTTGCTTTTGGATCTCACGGGAATGCACTGCCTTGTGGTCGGCGCGGGCGAGGTCGGCCTGCGCAAGATCCAGGGGCTGCTCCTCTGCCGCCCGGCCTGGGTCACGGTCGTGGATCCGGCCTGCCCGGGGCCCGAACTGTCCGGACTTCTTGCCAGCCAGGACAACTTCACGTATCAACAGCGGCCTTTC
>CAXNFJ010000212.1:0-4633 GCA_964201165.1 Desulfomicrobium sp. | reverse complement strand
TATAAAAAATCTCTTCGGAGGGGAGCAGGTCCTTGTGCAGGCACAGTACGCCCAGCAGACGCTTGCCGCCCTCGCAAATGGGAACGGCGCAGACATCCTCATGGCGGATGATGGCCGTGGAATGCGGGCAGGGGGGGGCGGGAAAGGTGATGAATTTCCGGCTCTGGGTGTTGGTGGTCCGGCGCAGCTGCAGAGTGTCGCGGGGGCCGCGCAGATACAGGGACGCGGGCGTGTTCAGGCAGAGGTCGGGCACCAGGACGCAGAGGGATTTGAAGTCTCGCAGGGATTCGTATTCGAAGCTGAAATCGAAAAAGAGGCTCATGGCCATGTTCTGGGACACGGCCGATTCGTCATGCGCGCAACGGGCGAGCTTTTCGAGGATTCGAGTCCGGAGATGCTTTCGGGCGTCTGGTGAGGGCTGCATGGCCTGTCCTGAGTTGTGCGGATTCAATCAGGACATACCCCAGGAACACCCCTCGTGCAATCAGGGTTTGCGCATCTTGCCCCGTCCGTCGTATTTTTTGGGGTCAAGGTTGTATTTCTTGATCTTGTAATTGATGATCCGGTAGCTGGCCCGCAGTTCCCGGGCCACCTGCAGCATGTTGCCACTGCACTTCTGCAGGGCTTCGACCAGAATCTCCTGTTCAAACTTGCCGACGGCCTCGCCAAAGGAAAGCTGGTTGTCCGTGGCCGAGCTTTCGGCGGTTTGCAGGGTCGGGGGCAGGTGATAGGTGCGGATGGCCTCCTCATTGCAGATGAGGGCGGCCCGCTCCATGCAGTTGCGCAACTCGCGCACGTTTCCCGGCCATTGGTACTGGGTCAGGAGATCGATGGCAGGCATGGAGATGCGCTTGATGTTTTTCGAGTATTCCTTGGCAAAGAATTCCAGGAAATATTCGGCCAGGGGAAGAATATCTTCCCGGCGTTCGCGCAAGGGCGGGATGAAAATGGGAAAGACGTTGATGCGGTAATAGAGATCCTCGCGGAACATGCCTGATTTGATCAGATTTTCCAGGGGCTGATGGGTTGCGCAGATGATGCGCACGTCGACCTTGATGATCTTTTCGCTGCCCAGGCGCTGGATTTCCCCTTCCTGCAGGGCGCGCAGCAGCTTGGACTGGGCTTCGGGGCTGAGCTCCCCGATTTCATCCAGAAAAAGGGTGCCCGTGTGGGCCAGCTCGAAGCGGCCCTTCTTGGTGCCTACGGCTCCGGTGAAGGCCCCGCGTTCATGACCGAAGAGCTCGCTTTCCAGCAGCTCCGAGGGCAGGGCCGCGCAGTTGAGGCGAATAAGGGGCTTGCTGCGCCGGGAGCTGGCGTTGTGGATGGCCTCGGCCAGCAGCTCCTTGCCCGTGCCGGATTCGCCGCGCAACAGGACAGATGCCTTGCTGGACGCGACCTGCATGATCTGCCCCATGACAAAGGCCATGGCCTTGGACGTGGCCACGATCTTGGCCTGAACCATGGCATTTTCGCGGTCCAGGCTCTCCCCCAGAAATCCCATGGAGGCCCACAGTTCCTTTTGGGCCATGTTCTCCTGCAGATAGGCGGTCTGGCGGGCAATGACCGCTGCCAGCACTTCCAGGAAGGCGCAATGCATGCGCAGGATTTCGATGGGCTGGCAGGGGATGTCCGCGCTCAGCACGCCCAGGGCTTCCTGCACGCCCTCGGCGTTGATCCGGTTCACGGGCACGCAAATGAAGGACAATTCGGCCAGCTCTTTTTGGGAGCGGCCCATGGCCTTGTTCAGGAAGCGTTCGTCGCGCTCCATGGCCTCGATGATGATGGATTTTCCGCTGTCCAGAACCTGGCCGGTGACCCCCTGTCCAGGCGTGTATGTGGCCTTGACGGGACCTTTGTGCCCGTAGGTCAGGTCAAAACGGATGGTGTTTGTCTTGGGGTCGAAAATAGCCAAGGCCATGCGCTTGTATTTCATGGATTCGGCGGTCATGTTCAGCAGGCTGTCCAGGCTGGACTGCAGCGGGCTCAGGGGGTCGAGGTGCTGCACCGTGCTGTGCAGGGTATGCAGATAATGCAGAAAGTCGTCAGTCGTCATGGGGGTGGTGTCCAAATCATTATCCCGAAATTGATACGGTCCAGGTCCGGCCGGAGGCGTCGGCCGGTGTCGATGTCTTCACGAATATCCACGTCGCGACGGAACGCCTCGTGGCCGCGAGGAAGTCTAGGATTTGGATTTGAGCTTGCCTATCTTGTAGTCAAGGAAGGCCTCGTTGCCGCCGTCCTTGGAGCGCAGGGCCTCGTACTCGGCGATGGCGATGTCTTTTTGACCGGCTTTTTCGGCGGCAAAGGCCAGGTTGGCGGAAATGGCGGGCGCGAATTCCTCGCCGGCATCTTTCTTGAGGCCGGTCAGAATTTCCACGGCCTTGGCGTGTTCTCCCTTGAGGATCAATGCCTTGGCTTCACCCAGACCGGCGATGGTGCGCATGCCTTCAAGCTGGCTCACGGCCTTCCAGGCGCTGGCGGCCTTGTCGAAATTGCCTTCGTCCATGAAAATCCGGGCCAGTTCAAGTTGAACCGCCGAGCGCAGAGCCTTCGGAGCGGATTGGGCGAATGCTTCAAGCTTTGAGGTTCTGGCGCCCTGGTCGGCCATGATCATGATGCCGCCCAGTTCGCTCACGGCCTTGGCGTGCTGGGACTCCTGGTAGGAGGTGATTCCCGAATAAATGGCCACCGCGACCACAATGCCGCCGACAGTCATGCCGATAGGCTTGATGTTGTCCAGGATTTTTTTCAGGAGTGGGTGGATGTCCGTGTCCATTTCATGTTGGATGGTGTTCAAAATATCGAGCGGTTCGTTGCGTTCTTCCATGGAAAAGCTCCTTTGATTCGAATTGCCATTATTGTAAAAGCTCCGTCTGTTTATGCGCAAACTCAAAAAAGGTCAAAGAGAATGGTGAAATAGGTAACAAGCTTAAATTAAATATTTTTTTAAGATGCATGGCGCCTTGTTGGCGAAGTATTCTTGCCTGACGGAAGGTCTTGGTATAGTCCTTGATGTTAGAAATTTTCGCCTATTGATTTTCTATCAACAGCAGACAGGAGTGAGGGATGAATCTGGAAGCAAGCATGCGTGAATTGGCCGCTTCGGCGCGGGCCGCCGCACGGACATTGGCCATTGCCCCGGGGCTGCGGCGTGACAAGGCGCTCACTGTTCTGGCCGACCTGCTCCACGAGTCGCGGCAGGAAATTTTCGCGGCCAATGCCCTGGATCTGGAGGCCGCCCGCGCGGGAGGGCTGGACGAGGCCCGCATCGAACGCCTGCGCATCACGGACCGGGGCGTCGATTGCATGGCCGATGCCTGCCGGCACGTGGCTTGCCTGTCCGATCCCGTGGGGGAAGTGGAGGGCATGATCAAGCGTCCCAACGGCCTCTTGGTCGGGCGCCTGCGCATTCCTCTCGGCGTCATCGCCATCATCTATGAATCCCGTCCCAACGTGACCATCGATGCCGCCATCCTTTGCCTCAAGGCCGGCAATAGCGTGATCCTGCGCGGGGGCTCCGAAGCGTATCATTCCAACCAGATTCTGGGCGGTCTCTTGCGCCGAGCCCTGGACACTGCCGGTCTGCCCGCGGGCTGCGTGCAGATGGTGTCGACGACGGACCGGGCCGCGGTCAGGCATCTGCTGGCCCTGGACGAGTATATCGACGTGGTCATCCCGCGCGGTGGCGAGAGCCTCATCCGGGCCGTGGTCAAGGACGCGACCATGCCGGTCCTCAAGCACTACAAAGGCGTGTGCCACATCTACGTGCACAAGGATGCGGATCAGGACCAGGCCCTGCCCATCATCGAAAACGCCAAGGTGCAGCGCCCCGGCGTCTGCAACGCACTGGAATGTTTGCTGGTGCATACAGATATTGCCGAGGAGTTTCTGCCCCGCCTGGCAAAGTCGCTGGCGCCGCTGGGCGTGTCCTTCCGTGCCTGTCCGCGCTCCCTGCCGCTCCTGGGCGCCACGGCCACGCCGGCCGCGGCCGAGGATTTCGGGCGGGAGTTCCTGTCCCTGACCCTGGCCGTGAAGGTGGTGGATTCCCAGGATGAGGCCGAAGGGCATATCGCGCAGTATGGTTCCGGCCATTCCGAAGCGATCCTGACCCGTGCTCACGATCGGGCCATGCGTTTTTTACGGACCGTGGACGCGTCCTGCGTGCTCATCAACGCATCGACCCGTTTCAACGACGGCGGGGAACTTGGCCTTGGGGCCGAGATCGGCATCAGCACGTCCAAGATTCATTCCTACGGCCCCATGGGCGTGAAGGAACTGACCAGCCTTAAGTACATTGTCTTTGGGGAAGGGCAGGTGCGTGTCTAGCCTTTTGCGCGGCTCGGTGGGAATTCTGGGCGGATCGTTCAATCCCGTGCACAATGGCCATCTGCGCATGGCCATCGAGGTCCGGGAGGCCCTGGGCCTTACGCGGGTGGATCTTCTGCCCGCCCGGGTTCCTCCGCATAAAAATACGTCGGGCGTGCTTGATTTCGACCTGCGGCTCGATCTCCTGCATCTGGCCGTGGCCGGAGTGGAAGGTCTTGGCGTCTGCGCGCTCGAGGGCGAGATGCCGGTCCCTTCCTATTCCTACGCCACGCTGGTCCGCTTGCATGAGCTTTTTCCCCGCACCAAT
>CAXNFJ010000211.1:0-4654 GCA_964201165.1 Desulfomicrobium sp. | reverse complement strand
CCGGTCATCACCGAAGGCGGCCTTTTCCGGCATGGCTACGACCCGGGGCTCGATGAACTGATGGAGTTGACGGATCATGGCGAGGCCGCCCTCACCGCCATGCTCGACCGGGAGCGCGCGGCCTGCGGTCTGCCCAAGCTTAAGCTCGGATACACCAAGGTCTTCGGCTATTATTTCGAGCTGAGCCGGGCCACCACGGCTGAACCTCCGGCCCATTTCATCCGCCGCCAGACACTGGTCAACGCCGAGCGCTACATCACCGAGGAGCTGAAAATCCTCGAGGACAAGCTCATGAGCGCCTCGGACCGGCGCAAGACCCGCGAATACGAGCTTTTTCTGGCCCTGCGCGAGGAGGTGGCCGGACACCGGGCGCGCTTCATGGGCATGGCCGGAATTCTGGCCGAACTTGATTTTGCCCAGGGACTCGCCCATGCTGCCCGCAAATGGGAGTGGTGCAGGCCCGAACTGCACGACGGCCTGGAGATCGGCATCAAGGGCGGCCGCCACCCCGTGGTGGAAGCGGTGCAGGGACGCTCCGGCTATATCCCCAACGACCTGACCCTGGACGACAGCGGCCGGGTGCTGCTCATCACCGGCCCGAACATGGCCGGCAAGTCCACGGTGCTGCGGCAGGTGGCCCTGATCTGCATTCTGGCCCAGATAGGCGGCTTCGTTCCCGCCACCCAGGCTCGCCTCGGTCTGTGCGACCGTATTTTTTCCCGGGTCGGGGCGTCGGACAATCTCGCCATGGGCCAATCGACCTTCATGGTCGAGATGACGGAGACGGCCCGCATCCTGCGCCAGGCCGGAAAACGGTCCCTGGTCATCCTGGACGAGATCGGCCGGGGCACGAGCACCTTTGACGGACTCTCCCTGGCCTGGGCCGTGGCCGAGGAACTGGCCAGACGCCAGGGTGGGATTCGCACCCTTTTCGCGACCCATTACCACGAGTTGACGGTCCTTGAGGACCGTTTACCGGGGGTGCGCAATTACAATATCGCCATCAAGGAATGGAAGGGCGACATTGTTTTTCTGCGCCGCATGGTGCCAGGACCCGCGGATCGCAGCTACGGCATCGAAGTGGCCCGGCTGGCCGGTGTTCCGGCATCGGTGGTGGTCAGGGCCAAGGAAATCCTGGCCGTGCTGGAGCGTCATGCCCCCGGCGGGGCCAAACGCCGGGACTTCATCAGCCAGCAGGTCTCCCTGCCCGGTCTGGCCGCAGCGGCTCCAGTCCGACAACAGATAGAGGAACATCAGGTCGTGCAAGCCTTGAAAAACATCAACGTCAACGAACTTTCCCCCCTGGATGCGCTCACGCTGCTCCATCAGTGGAAAGCTATGGCAGGACAGTCATGAAACGTCTTCTCCTGTGTTTGTTTCTTCTGCTCGCCGCCTGCGGCAAAAAAGAATGGCCCCAGCCCATCGCCAGCGAAGAAATGATCCAGATCAATCACATGGAAGCCCGCATGGAGCAAGGTTGTCTGCTGATCAATGCCAAGCTGGGCGGCAAGCTGGTCAACCTGGAATATTTCATGGTTGAAATCGAGCAGGATGGCTGTCCGACCTGCCCTTTCACTCCATCCATCATTCAAAAGCTCTACCCCTACAGTGCCGAAGTGTACCGCCGGGAAAACAGCTTCATTTTCACGATTTGTGAGCCCCTGGCGGGCAAAAGCCTGCGCATTCGCCTGAAAGCGGACAACACGCATCGGATCATCGAACCGGCATTGTCCGAAATCATCACCCTCGGACCCCCTACCCCGTAATCCCCTAAGGAGAAGGTATGCACTATTTTCAATATAGAGATGGGCAGCTCCACGCCGAAGACATTGCCGTGGCGGATCTGGTTTATGAGTACGGCACGCCGCTGTACATCTATTCCGCCACAACCCTGAAGCGCCATTACAAGGCATTTGACTCCGCTTTTGACGGCATCGACCACCTGACCTGCTACTCGGTCAAGGCCAACTCGAACATGAGTCTCCTGAAAATTCTGGCCCAGGAGGGCGCAGGCACGGACATAGTGTCCGGAGGCGAGCTGTTCCGTGCATTGCGGGCCGGAGTTGACCGCAACAAGATCGTCTATTCGGGCGTGGGCAAAAAGGGCGTGGAAATCCAGGAAGCCCTCCTCGCCGACATCCTCATGTTCAATGTGGAGTCATCCCAGGAGCTCGAACGCATCAACGCCATCGCCGGTGATCTGGGCAAGGTCGCGCGCGTCAGCCTGCGCATCAACCCGGACGTGGACCCCAAGACCCACCCCTATGTTTCCACCGGCTTGAAAGAAAACAAGTTCGGCCTGTCCCGGACCGATGCCCTCGCCACATACGCCTTGGCCAAGAGCCTGCCCAATGTGGACCCCATCGGCATGGATTGCCACATCGGCTCCCAGCTGACCAAGCTTTCCCCTTTCCTGGAAGCGCTGGACAAGCTCAAGATTTTTTACGGGCAGCTTCTGGAAATGGGCATCAAGATCAAATACTTGGATCTGGGAGGCGGCCTTGGCATCACCTACAATGAGGAAGAACCGCCCCATCCCGACGAGCTGGGCAAGGCCCTGGTGGATTCCCTCAAAGATCTCGACGTGACCCTCATCCTTGAGCCCGGACGGGTCATCGCCGGCAACACCGGCATCCTGGTCACCGAGGTGCAGTACACCAAGACCAACGAGGACAAGCATTTCGTCATCGTCGACGCGGCCATGAACGATCTGGTCCGCCCCTCCCTGTACGGCTCGTATCACCGCATCGCCCCGGTGCGTGAAGGTAACGGCGAAGAAATGACGGTGGATGTGGTCGGCCCCATTTGCGAATCAGGAGACTTTCTGGCCAAGAACCGCGCCCTCCCCAAAGTTGTCCAGGGCGACCTGCTCGCCGCATTCTCGGCCGGGGCTTACGGGTTCGTCATGTCCTCGCAGTACAATTCCCGTCCCCGGGCGGCGGAAATCATGGTCGAAGGCGACAAGCACGTGCTCATCCGCAAACGTGAAGTCTATAACGACCTGGTTGCATTGGAAGAGGAAGGTTTGGCGCGCATCGGCCAACTGAAGAAATAGACGCTTTCGTCGGACTGCAAAAAAATCCCCGGTCATGCATTTGGCCGGGGATTTTTTTTTGTTCAGGACAGGATCGGACGCCGCGCAAAACGCCGCGTCAGGAAGGCGATGCCGGCGCGGAGCAGCACGGCCAGCATGACCAGGGCGGCCAGGATCGAGACGACTCCGCCCTCTTCGACACCGGATTTTCCAATCCAGCCGTGCACCTCGAACCCGAGCCAAACATAGAGGGCATCCGCCGCCACCGCGCAGGCAAGGGTAACGGCAATGATGGAGCCCACAGAGATGCAGGCTGATTTTCTGCCCAGAAGCCGGCCGACCATGACGATCGTGGCTGCGTTGGTGGCGGGCCCGGCAAGCAGGAAGACCAGCAGAGCCCCGGGCGTGAAGCCCTTCAGGGCCAGGGCCGCAGCAATGGGAGTGCTCGCCGTGGCGCAGACATACATGGGCATGGCCACCGCGAGCATGGCCAGCATGGAGACCATCCCCCCTCCGGGCAGCATCTCGCCCAGATCATCGGGCAGGTACAGGGTGATGCCCGCCGCGAGCAGGATTCCCAGCGCAAACCAGGGCGCGATGTCGCTCATCAGATCTTCAAAGGCGAAACGCTGACCGCTGAGGAACCGTTTCCAAAGAGACGGCGCGATCACGGAGTCGCCGCAGGAACAGGAGCCCGAAGCGCAGGCCGAAGGCGCGCCCAAGGGAGTGAGCACTTGAAGCGCATCGGGCTCCTTGTCCGTCGCGTCGATGAAGAGACCTGTCATCATGGCCGTCAGGAACGCCGAAAGAGGACGCAGCACGGTCATGAGCGGATCCAGCAAGGCCCAGCTGACGGCGATGGAATCGACCCCTGTTTCGGGCGTGGAGATGAGAAAGGACGCCGTAGCTCCCTTGCTCGCCCCCTGCCTGCGCAGGCCCGCCGCGGCGGGGATGACGCCGCAGCTGCACAGAGGAAGCGGAATCCCGAACAGGGCCGCCTTGAAGACATTGCCCGTCCGCTTTTTGCCCAGATGCCGGGCCACCAGATCCGCAGGCACAAAAGCGCGCAACAGTCCGGCCATGAAAAAGCCAAAGAGCATCCAGATCGAGGAATCAACCAGTATATCCCGGCAAACGTTTAAAAATGCGATCATAAGCCGCACCGTTCCCGGCAATGATCAATGGCCATGTCCACAAGTTTTGCCACATGCGCGTCGTGCAACGTATAAAAAACGACCTTGCCCGCCCGTCTGCCGCGCACCGAACGTGAGGCGCGGAGCAGACGCAACTGGTGTGAAATGGCGGAAACGGACATGCCGAGCACCGCGGCCAGATCACAGACGCACAGTTCACCCAGCCGCAGGGCATCCACTATCTTGAGCCGAGTCGGATCGGCGAGCACTCCCAGAAGCGCCGCCGCCTCTTCCAGCACACGCTCATCGGTCCTTCCCTCACCCGCCCTGGCCACACTCTCGGCGTGAATGCAGCGGACTTCGCAGATATCTTCCATATTCTCCCCAACGTTCCTTGTTGATTAAAAATGAGCTTCGCCAATCTACAAACGTTTGAACAGCTGCTCAATTATAAGCACACGCGAGTGAGGTCAAGCGGATTGATGAA
>CAXNFJ010000210.1:0-4658 GCA_964201165.1 Desulfomicrobium sp. | reverse complement strand
GATCTGACCGACAGGCTTGCCGTGACGTCCAGCGATGAAATCGGGGAATTGTGTACGTGGTTCAACAGGCTCATGGACAAGATCCGCAATATTCTGGCGGACGTCGCCAGCAATTCCACGCAGGTGGCCAGCGCCTCTGAAGGACTCCTGGCCTTGGCGGGAAGCCTGAAGGACTCCTCCGACGCCATGACGGCCAGATCCGCCGCCGCAGCCTCCTCCTCGGAGGATATGAGCGCGAACATGAACACCGTGGCCGCCGCCATGGAGCAGTTCTCCGTCAACATCGGGACCGTGGCCACCGGCTCGGAGGAGATGAGCGCGACGATTTCCGAGATCGCGCGCAATACGGGCAAGGCCAAGGAGATGACCTTGAAGGCCGTGGCCGCCGCCAGCAAGGCCTCCGGGCAGGTGAACGAGCTGGGTGCGGCGACCAGGGAGATTGGCAAGGTGACCGCATCCATCACCGCCATCTCATCCCAGACCAACCTTCTGGCCTTGAACGCGACCATTGAAGCGGCGCGGGCCGGAGAGGCGGGGCGCGGTTTCGCCGTTGTCGCCAACGAGATCAAGGAGCTGGCGCAGCAGACCGCCCGGGAAACCGAAGAGATCCGCAGCCGAATTCTGGGCATCCAGCAGGCGACGAATCAAACCGTTGTGGAAATCAGCGAGATCACGGATGTGATCGGCGACGTGGACGCGATCGTCGGGACCATTGCCGCCGCTGTGGAGGAACAATCCGTGACGACGCGCGATATCGCCGAGAATGTGGGTCAGGCCGCCGTGGGCGTGCAGCAGGTGAACGAGAACGTGACCAAGGCTGACGCGGTCATCCGCGACATTGCCGGTGACGTGGCCGAGGTTCGGTCGGCAGCCGGAGATGTCGTCTCGACGGCCGTCGCCGTGCACGAGAATGCGCGCACGCTCTCGGGCCTGGCGGAAAATCTGGACAGTATGGTGATCAAGTTCAAAATTTAGCAGACTAACGTTTGAATTGTTGTCAGAGGGAGCCGACTCCGTCTTTTTGTGAGGTGAGGGCGTTTCCCTTTTGGTGGTGGATATCAAATTGAAACATACCGGAAAAAACATGTATCAAAGTGTGCTCCTATGGAACCAGCAACGCGGAGTGTGTCTGGTTTTGCTGCGCCGCTCACAGAATCCGCAGCAAAGTACACTCGTGACATAACATGCCGTTCTGCAATGAAAATCATCCCGTGCACAGGCTGCGCATGGAGACGGATCCCAGGGTGACCCGGCCGTTGAAGAAGCTCACGGTCTCCTCTTTGCCCATGGCTCCGAGCACGTAGAGCAGCGGCATGTAATGTTCCTCCGTCGGGATGGCCTGATGGGCGTGCGGTATTCCTGCGTAGTCGATCAGGGCTTGGTGGTCCCCGTTTTCGATCAGCCGGGCCATGGCGGCGTCGCACTCCTCGGCCCAGTCGAACCCCTCGTCCTGCCAGGCCATGACCCGCAGGTTGTGAACCATGTTGCCGCTGCCCAGGATCAACACGCCTTCCTTTCTCAACGGTCTCAGCTCTCTGCCCAGTTCGTAATGGAAAGCGGGCGGAGCCCAGGCGTCAATGCTCACCTGCACCACGGGAACGTCCGCTTGCGGGTACATGCGGCAGAGCACGGACCAGGCGCCGTGATCCAGCCCCCAGGAGCGGTCCGGCCTGACGCGGGTTGATTTCACCACATCCATGACCCGCTCGGCCAGTTCGGGTGACCCAGGGGCCGGGTAGTCCATGGTTTCCAGGGCGGGCGGGAAGCCTGCAAAATCGTGGATGGTGGCGGGCCGTTCCATGGCGGTCACGCACGTGCCGTCCGTTTCCCAGTGCGCGGAAACGCAGACGATGGCGCGGGGGCGGGGCAGGGTTTGCCCCAGGTCCTTCCATGTTCGGCTGAAATCGTTGTCCTCAAGGGCATTCATGGGATTGCCGTGGCCGACGAAAAGAAGGGGCATGTTCATGGCGGTGCTCATGGTTTGGTGTTGATAAAGACCCGGGTCCAGGCCAGGGTCAGGGCGATGGAGAAGAGCGCCGCGACAATGCCGAGCGCCACATCGTACATGGGCGGTGCGGCCAGGGCCAGACGGATGAAGAGCGTGGACAGGGCGTATCCCGAATTGCGGAACACGGCATGGAAGGACGGACGGAAACATTGAGAGATGAGCACGACTAGGATGTCGGTGAAGATGAGCAGGGTGTAGAAGACAGGAAAAAAGTCGATGTGCCGCAGGCCCGCGAACATGTTGTAAAGGTTGCCGAGTCCCATCACGACGAAGGTGCCCAGAATGATGAGCGCGATGCCTTTTTTCGCGGCCACGAAACGAAACAGGTCGTGCGGCACGCCCATGTCCTGTTTTTTGGCCGGTTGAATCCGGTAGTAGACGCCGAGCAGGGCAAAAATCACCAGCGCTCCGAAGCCGTAACCCAGAATATGGTAGACCGGGGCCAAGTTCGCGCCCAGGGTGATGGGTTCGGCAAAGTTCGACAATTCCTTGAAGGCGTCCCGCAGCAGGATCAGGGATAGAATTTCGAACTGCTTGCCCACGGATTTGGAAAAGGAGCAGGGCAGGGTGAAGATGAGGCTGATGACCTCCAGAATGAGCACCAGGGTGAAGGCCAGGTTCACGGCATGAAAATGGTTGAGGGGCGTATGCCCGGTCAGGGAGTCCGGGAGCATGGCGTGGCGGTTGAGTTCGATGCTGACCAGGGCGGTCAGGAACACGACGATGAGCCCGAGGGCAAAGCGCCGGTGCATGCGTTCATGTTCCCAGAAATGATGCAGCGGATCGAAGACATAGGTGATGCGTTCGAAAAATGAGTCCAATGGACCGCCCTCCGGAGGAATTTGTTTTTTGTTAAAGATATCTGGAGGTAATGGAGACCACTTCGCCCAGGTAGGATTTTCGGGTTTCTTCCGTGGCCGAACCCACATCGCCGAAGAACGCGTGGTGGAGCACTTCCATGCCGCACAGTTCAAAAATACCCCTCTCCGTGGTCAGCGACATGGCTTCATGCAATCCCTGGGCGTTGTAAAACGAGCTGGACAGCCCCGTCGTGTTGAAGATGAGCACTTTCTTGCCGGTCAAAAGACCGGTGATTTTGTTGCTGCGCAAGGCGAAGGCAAAATCCTGGCAAAAGACCCGGTCGATATACCCCTTGAGCAGGGCCGGCATTCCGGTCCACCATACGGGGTAGACGAAAGTCAGTATCTCGGCCCAGTTGATGAACTCCTGTTCTTGGCGGATATCCTGCGTGACCGCATCTGCCGGAGTGTCCAGATCCACCCTGCGCAGCACCGGGTCAAAACCCATCCCATACAAATCGCGGCAGCATGTGTCGTGCCCGAGCGCCCCGGAAACCGCTTCCACGGAATCGGCGATGGAGCGGTTGAAACTTGTGGAGTTGGGGTGGCAGAAAATGACGAGGTGGTTCATGTGCCGTCTCCTTGGTAAGAAGTGTTCCTGATAATGGCCCGGATTGCAACGAAAAATGGTCTGAGGAAAATGAAATCCGGATTATGGCACACCATACGACATGGAAATACTTATTGAAAGTATTATTTGCCAAAGAGAGATGCGTCGATGAAGTGGAGCTGGAAAGGTCAGTGTGTACGCAGGATTTCCAGAATTTTTTCGGGATCGGGGATACGTTTGGATTCAAATTTGGAATAGACCAGCCGGCCATCGACCCGGATATCAAAGCTGCCCTTGGTTCCTTCCATCAGGGTGACCGTGGCGCGCAACTCCCGGCGCAATGTGTCCGCAAGACTTGCGGCGTGATGCCCGTAGCCCTGTCACAGGCCGCAATAGATGATGGTTATTTGCATGATATTTTCCGAGGTTCCGGGTCGTGGTTAATCTTGGAAATATTCCGTACTCTTGAGTTCGCCGCCCTCGAAAGTCAGGACGTAATAGCCGCCGCTCATTTCATAGGTCAGCTGGGTGATATAGAGGAGTTTCTCCCCGCCGCTGCGGGTGGTGCTCTTGACTTCGCCGATGCGGTCTTCCCAGAGGGGTTCGCCGCATTTCTTGCGCACCTTCGTGACGATGGTGCCGGGGGTCTGAGATCGCCTTGGCAGCGCAGGTCGGCGGCCACTGCCTCGGTGCCGAGGCAGGAGAACAACAGGATGGGGAAAAAGTACTTTCGCATTGTCATTCCTCCGGATAGTGGGAATGCAGCATTGTAGGCTTGAGAACAATCTTTCGTAAAGAGGTCAGGTATGAATTATCGGGTGGAAAAGGACTCTTTGGGTGAGCGCAAGGTGCCGGTGCATGCCTATTATGGGGTGCAGACCGTGCGGGCCATGGAAAATTTTCAGGTCACGGGCATTCCCATTTCCCATTATCCGCTCCACATCGAGGCCTTGGCGTGCATCAAGCAGGCTGCGGCCCTGGCCAATCTGGAGCTGGGCATTTTGGACCCGGAAATCGCCGATGCCATCATGGCGGCCTGTCGGGAAGTGCGCGAAGGGAAACTGAGTGACCAGTTCGTGGTCGACGTGATCCAGGGCGGGGCCGGAACCTCGGTCAATATGAACGCCAACGAGGTCATCGCCAACCGGGCTCTGGAACTTATGGGGCGCGCCAAGGGCGAATACGGCTTCTGCCATCCCAACAACCACGTCAATCTGTCCCAGTCCACCAATGACGTGTA
>CAXNFJ010000209.1:0-4732 GCA_964201165.1 Desulfomicrobium sp. | reverse complement strand
GTCATTTTTTCGTCCGTGTCCGGGAGCAGAATGATGAATTCGTCCCCGCCCAGGCGTACGAAAATGTCATACTTGCGGATCATGGCGTGGATAGCCCGGGCCACGGCCACGAGGATCATGTCTCCGGCCTCGTGCCCCAGGCTGTCGTTGACCGCCTTGAATCCGTTCAGGTCGATGAAAAGCAGGTGGACGGGGAGATTCTTGCGCATCGCAAAGTCGAAAATGCGTTGCGCGTGGCGCTCCAGGTAGGTGCGGTTGTTCACTCCGGTCAAGGCGTCGCGCACGGTCAGCTCTTCAAGTTGCGCGTGCTCCAGGGCGGTGATCAGCGTGCAGGCCAGGATGTCGCAGAAATGGCTCAAGAAATCCGTGGCCTTGTCCGGCGCATAGCGTTCCGGGTCGGGATCATAGGCGGCCATCACCCCGATGGTTTTGGAGTGCAGGTATTTGTGGCCGAGGGCGAAGATGAAGCAGGAGCCGGAAAGCGGATCGGCGTCAAGGCCGAGAAAAAATCCTGGATTCTCGATTTCCCGGACCTCGCCCAAAAAAAGCCGCGGCGCATGCGGGGCCGGGGAAAATTGTTTGAGCCGCTCCCGGATTGTCCTGGCGTCGGTCTGCCCGACGTCAGCGGGGATGCGTCCGGCAAAGAGTTCCCGGTCCAGGGTGAGGTGCAGGGTGTGCATGCCGCGCAGCTGCCGGATGGAGGCCAGGGTAGCGGGCAGCTCCTCCAGGCGTTTGACCTGCTGCACGATGTCGATGGTCCCGCGAAAGGTTTCAAAAGCGTCCAGAATGTCTTTGTAGGCTGCGATCATGGAATCAAAGCTGATCTTGGAGGCGCGCAACTTCTGGCGCAGATCCGCGATCTCCGCCGTAGCGCTCGCAGGGAGCGCGGGCGCTTGCAGGATCAGCGCCTTGGCCCAGGCATCCAGCGCCTTGAGATGTTTTTTGAACGTGATGGTGTTGTTGGTGCGCTCACTGACTTCCATGGCGGTGATACGGCTCCGCAATTCAGTCAAAAGAGTGTTTTGATCACGCTCCATGGTTTTTCGGTTCAAACCAGTTCTTTGAGTTTGGCCAGAACTTGGGCGGCATGTCCTGCCGCTTTCACTTCGGGCCATGCGTGGCGAACGATTCCTGAAGGGTCGATGAGGAAGGTGGAGCGGGCCACGCCCATGTATTCCTTGCCGTAGTTCTTTTTGAGGCGCCACGCCCCGAAGTGTTCCAGGACCTGGTGATCCGGGTCGCTCAAGAGTTCCACCTGCAATTCGTGCTTGCCCATGAAGCCTTGATGCGACGTGACGGAGTCCGGGCTCATGCCCAGAACCACGCCATTCAAAGCCGCGAAATCGCTTTTGAGGGCGGAGAATTCCTGGGCCTCGACGGTACAGCCAGGCGTGTTGTCCTTGGGGTAGAAATAGAGGACCACCCATTTGCCCCGGTAGTCTTCCAGGCGGCTGTCCGATCCTGAAGCGCCGCGCAGGCAGAAACCTGGGGCCGGATCGCCGGGGGCGGGGATTTTGAAGTCGATCATGGTGTGCTCCTTGGAACGTGCGATTCCTTGCGATTCTTAGCCGATCCCCGGCGTGCGTGCAAGGTCAGGTCGAGGTCGCGGCGCTCAGTCCGGCCAGATGCCCTGAAGACAGGGCCGCCTGCAGGTTGAATCCGCCCGTGTCGGCGTCCATGTCCAGCACTTCACCCGCGAGGAACAGACCGGGGCAGACTTTGGACTCCATGGTCTTCGGATTGACTTCGCTCAAATCCACTCCTCCGGCGGTGATGATGGCTTCGCGCAGGGGGCGGTATCCCTTGACCGTGAACCGCAGCTCCTTGAGCCACAGCCGCAGGCGCTTGCGCTCTTCGGCCGAGACCTGATGCGCGGCCTTGTCACCGGCCAATCTGGTCTGCTCCAGGCAAATGGGGATGAGCTTGGGCGGCATCAGGCCGCGCAGCAGGTTTTCCATGTGCATCTTGCCATGCTCGCCCAAGTCGCGCAGCAGGCGGGCATCGAGCTTGGCCGGGTCCAGGGCGGGCTTGAGGTCGATGAAGATCTCGGTCTTCCTTTTCTGGTTCACGGCCTGCACGGCGGCCTTGCTCAGGGTCAGGATGAGGGGGCCGGACAAGCCGAAATGGGTGAAGAGCATCTCGCCCATGTCCTCTGCGGTTTTTTTTCCGTCCACCCGCAACTCGACGCGGACATTCTTGAGGGACAAGCCCTGCAGCCGGGCTGCTGTGTCGCCTTCCGTGATCAGGGGGATCAGGGCCGGAGCGATGGGCACGATGGTGTGCCCGAGATTTTTGGCCAGATCGTAGCCGTCGCCGGAGGAACCCGTCGCCGGGTAGGAAGCCCCGCCCGTGGTCAGGATGATTTTATCCGCCGTGAGGGTCTGCGAACCGAAGGCCACTTCGAAGCCTTCGCCCTGACGGCCGACGCTGCGCACCCGGCAACCGGTGCGAATAGTCACTCCCTGGGCGCGGGCATGGCGGACGAAGGCGTCCACCAGATCCTGGGCGCTGTCGCTTTCGGGAAAAAGGCGCCCTCCGCGTTCTTCCTTGGTCGGGACGTTCAGGCTGTGCAGCAGCGCGATGGTGTCCTCGGTGAAGAAATGAGCCAGGGCGGGCCGCAGAAAACGGAAATTCCTGCCGAAATGTGTCAAAAACTCGTTCAGCGGCGCGGTGTTGCCGATGTTGCCCCGGCCCTTGCCGCAGATCCGGAGCTTGCGGCCCGGACGGTCCATGCGTTCGAGCAGGGTGACGCTGGCGCCTCCGGCCGCGGCGGTGGCCGCGGCCAGAAGTCCGGCGGGGCCGCCGCCGATAACGATGACAGTTTGTTTCATGAGCTTCCTTCAAAAACATTCATTCTGAAGGGTGTGGGGCTGGATGTAAAGGAGAAGCGTGCAAGAGAGCCGCACCAAGCCAGCTCCCTTGCGGGGGCTAGTCCTGCTTGAGCCGAAAGGTGATAGTCGCGGGCTTGCCTTCGGTGATCCGGTA
Source organism: Desulfomicrobium sp. (assembly GCA_964201165.1). Lineage (GTDB taxonomy): Bacteria > Desulfobacterota > Desulfovibrionia > Desulfovibrionales > Desulfomicrobiaceae > Desulfomicrobium. Next base: position 1,747 of record CAXNFJ010000209.1, on the reverse strand, counting down.
TTCCAGTTTGAGCTTGTCGATGATGATGGCCTTGCCCGGAATGTTGACGAGCCCCGAGGATTCCCCGGATTTAAGCTGCGACGGGGTGCGCAGCGGGATCGGGTCACCTTCGACGGGGATCAGTGTCAGGCTTTCCAGGTGCACGGTTGCTCCGTCGATCTGGAACCGCAGATTGTCGATTTTGCCCATTTCTTTGCCCACGGACAGCGTTGCCGTGGTCCTGGATGCGGACAATTCCAGCGGTTTATGCGCCAGCCACGGTCCGGCCAGGACGGGGGTGGCCAGCAGGAGGCTGATGAGAAGAAGGATGCTTTTCATGGGATACTCCGTGGCTTTCTTGTGAGAATCGACACCCTACGCCGGGCCGGGTTCGTGATCAAGGGGGCGGGCCGCATTGGCTCAAATCCGAGATCCCGGAGCCGGGAAAGGTCTGCGTATTTTGGGTTGCGGGGCCCGTTCTTTCCAGGTGCGTCGGCTCATGCTAGCAGGAACGAACGTGGAGCGTGGGATCGGACTGAACAAAGCCGGGTGCGTATTCGACCCTGCGTTTCTCGATGGCAGCGTCATGCCGCCTTGCGTCCAGTTCGCTGTTTCTTCCCTGCGGACGACATTCGCGGGGCAAAAGAGTTTCGTTTGAACACGCGCACTCAATTGAAAATTATGGGCTTCGATGCTCGCAACGTGGATGGTTACAATGAACAGTATGCTCTCCCTTGTCCCGAATGTCATGGTGGATCGCGAAGGCCTGTCCCGCTACCATGCGCACGGGTCGCACCGCTCATGAGCATGGCTCCGACTGCTGCAGAACGGCTGCGCGAGCTGGAATCCGAACTGGCCCGCCTGCGGGCGCGGACACGGGTCCTGGTCGACGGCTCGCCCCTGGGCATTTTTTTTGATGACGCCACGGACAAGTGCGAGTTTGTGAACGCCACCTTTTGCGAAATGATGGGACTCTCCGAGGCCGAGGCCCTGGGGGATGGCTGGGTCAGGACCGTGCATCCCGAGGATTTGCCGCGACTTCTGCATGCGCGGGCCGCCGCCGTGGCCGAGGGCGTCCCCCTTTTTCGGGCCGAATACCGCTATGTCCGCGCAAACGGGAGTATGGGATGGGTCGAGGAACAGACCCGACCGGTGCACGGGCCGGACGGTGGGCTGCTGGGTTATGTGGGCACTGTGGCCGAAATCACGGGGCGCAAGACGGAAGAACAACTCCGGGCGCGGCACAGCGAGATGCTGGAGGAACGGGTGCGCGAGCGCACGGCCGAGCTCTTGGCCCAGACGGAGCGCCTGGCCGAAACGAACACGGCTTTGAAGGTCCTCCTGCGCCAAAGGGAAGAAGACCGCGAAGAGTTGGAGCAGGCCGTGCTGGCCAATGTCCGCCGTCGCATCGCCCCGGCCTTGGACCGGCTGGAGGCGGTGTGCCAGGGCACAGACGCTCCGGCCCTGTTCGCGGATGTGCGGGCGGGAATCAAGGAGCTGACCGAGCCCTTTTGCCATCGCCTGGCCACGGCCTGTAAGCGGCTGACTCCGACCGAAATCCAGGTCGCGGAGCTGATCCGCGAGGGCCTGAGCACCAAGGAGATCGCCGTTCGGCTGGGGGTCGGCACTTCCACCATTGATTCGCACCGCCATCATATCCGGCGCAAATTGGGCTTCAGGGATCGACAGACCAACTTGCGCGCCTATTTTCTCGCCCTTGAACCGAGCTGATGTGGAGAAATCATCCATATTCCCTCCGCAATAAACT
>CAXNFJ010000208.1:0-4735 GCA_964201165.1 Desulfomicrobium sp. | reverse complement strand
CCTTCATGGTCACGTCCTTTCCGTCCGGGCCCTTGATCACGGTATCTTTCAGGTAGTAGCCGTTGATGAGCTTGGCCACCTTGTGCGGATCATAGACATGCCCGTCGCCCCAATCGGCCAGATTGAGACCGAGGATCGGATCAGGGAATGCGCCCGCTTCTTTTTTGTAGAGCTCCTGGATCTTGAGGATCAGCTCATACATGATGTCGCCATCGGGCTTGGTTTCGCCCATCGGCTCGGGACCGGCGTAGCGCCACTGCATCCAGCGGCCGGAGTTGGAGATGGAGCCCTGTTTTTCCACGGATACGCAGCAGGGCAGGAAGAAGACTTCCGTCTTGATCTGCTTGGGATCCAGGCCCGGACCTTTCCAGAAGGAACCGGTTTCGTTCTCGAAGATGTTGACGTTGACCATCCAGTCCAAGTTGGCCAATGCCTGCCGGGTCTTGTTGGAATCGGCGCCGCTCGAGGCCGGGTTCATGCCCCAGGAGAAGAAGCCCTTGAACTGGCCTTTGTACATCTTTTCAAAGAGCACGAGCCAGGAGGCGTTCTGGGTGTCTTCGAGTTTGGGCAGCCATTCATAGGCCTTTGCGGGCTCTACGTCCTTGTAGAGGGACTTGAGCAGGCTGGCCATGTACTTGGGCTGATTCTGTTTCCAGTTCAGGCTCTTGGGATCCTTGCTGACCGGGGTGATGCTCTTCAGGTAATCTTCGTACGTGGTCACTGACGCCCTTGGGGTCGGCAGGTAGCCCGGGATGATGTGGAAGAGCAGGGCCTGGTCCGTGGAGCCCTGGACGTTGGCTTCACCGCGCAGCGCGTTCACGCCGCCGCCGGCCATGCCCATGTTGCCCAGCAGGAGCTGGATGATGCTCATGGCCCGGATGTTCTGCACGCCGACGGTGTGCTGGGTCCAGCCCATGGCGTACAGGATGGTGCCGGATTTTTCCGGTTTGCCCGTGGCGGTGTAGGATTTATACACGGCCAAGAGCTTCTCTTCGGGTGTGCCCGTGATGGAGACGACCTTTTTGACGTCATACCGATCATAATGCTTCTTCAGGATCTGATAGACGCAGCGGGGGTCTTTCAGGGTCATGTCCCGTTTGGGCACGCCGGCCTCGTCCATTTCAAAGGCCCAGGATTTCTTGTCGTACTTGCGCGCGGCTTCGTCGAAACCGGTGAACAGGCCGTCATTGAAACCGAAGTCTTTGGAGACGATGAAAGATGCGTTGGTGTAGTTCAGGACATAGTCTTTGAAGGTCAGATCATTATCCAGGATGTACTTGATCATGCCGCCCAGGAATCCGATGTCCGAGCCTGAACGCAAAGGTGCGTAGAGGTCCGACTTGGAGGAGGTGCGGGTATAGCGCGGATCAACGTGAATGACGGTTCCGCCCGCTTCCTGCGCCTTACTGACCCATTTCCAACAGATAGGATGGTTTTCGGCAGCGTTGCTGCCCATGATTAGAATGCAATCACTGTTCTTGAAATCGATCCAGTGATTCGTCATCGCGCCGCGTCCGAACGACTCTGCCAGAGCCGCAACAGTTGCGCTGTGTCAAATACGGGCCTGATGTTCTATGTACGTGAGCCCGAGGCTGCGGAGCATGGCCTGATAGGTCCAGCACTCCTCGTTGTCCATGGCGGCCGAGCCGCAGGAGGCAATGGCTTCGGTGCGGTTGACGACCTGGTCTTTGGCGTTTTTGACCGTAAAGGATGCATCACGGACTTTTTTGACACGCTTGGCGATCTCGGTGATGGCCCAATCCCAGCTCTTCTCTTCCCATTTTTCGCTAAAAGGGGCGCGGTACTGCACCTTGGTGATGCGCTGTGGGTTCTCGACCAACTGATAGGTGGCGGCACCCTTGGCGCAGAGGGCACCTTCGTTGATCGGATGATCCGGGTCGCCTTCGATGTTGATGGCGCGTTTGGTTTTTTCATCGGTAGTGACGATGAGTCCGCAGCCAACCGAACAGTAACAGCAGACCGAGGTTGTTTCCTTTCCTTTACGCAAGCTCAAGAGCTGTGCGTGGGCCTTGGTCGGGGCCAGATCAAACCCCAGGCCTCCGAAGGCCGTGACCGCTGTCGCAGCGGCCGTGAGTTTGACGAATTCTCTTCTTCCCAGTTTCATGCAGATCCTCCTGACAATGGTTCTGGTGTTATCTACCACGAATTTCCCGGCCGAGGCGCAGCTGCAGCCATCGGCCTGACGGGAGCGGAGTGTCGAACAGGGGCGATGCCACGCGGCATTCCTCGCACTTCACAACCATCACGCTGATGTGCCTGGTCAGGACCGGGGCGAGATCAAAGCCGAGCCCGGAAAAGGGGAGCATTCCCCACAAGGGAGAAGATCCGGAAGGGCAGGCTTGAGATGGGTGGAGGTTCGATACGATTTCCGATTTTTCCATGCTTGGATATATGCTTCAAAAAGCGAACCTGATGCAAGGAAATCGCTAATCCTCAAAGTCCGGCACCATGGCGCAGAGATATTCGGTCAGAATGGGAAAGATGTCTTCGTTTTTATGATTGTACCTGAATTCCAGTTCTTTGATGTAGAGCGGGAAGTTTCGGGGGGAGATGCCCTTGAGGCGCCGGAACCAGTCCTTGGAGAAGGACCAGAAGCCTTTGGAGGAATCGATGAACAGACCTTTGTCGGCGTGGCGGATGTTGTAGGTCGCGGACAGGTGGCTGCCGCCAACCAGGAGGGCGGCATATTGCTTGAACCGGTCCGTGTAGATGATTTTGCCGAGGCTCGAAGTCTTGAGGTGAAAGTTCATTTTGAAATGGATGATGCTGTCCCCATCCAGTTCCGGGATGAGGTCCGCAAAGACATGCGGGCCTCGCTCCACAATCCCGAAAACGGGCATGCGCGATCCTGTTTTGGAGCTCATGTCCAGATGGAATTTGCCGGACTTGGCGAAGCCCAGGCCGTCAATGGAGCGGATGATCAGGCGCGCGTCTAGAGAGTGGGCCAGGATGGCCATGCGCAGGGTGGTCACGGCCTTGTAGACCGTGTTGTAGGTGATGCCCAGTTGTTCGGCCATGCGTCCGGTGGGCACTTCCAGTTCAAAGAGCTTGATCAGGCGCAGCCATTGCTGAGGGGGAAGATTGCCATTGTTTATGAAGCGTTGGCTGAAGTCATGAAATGTATAGGAGCACCGGGCGCATCGCCGTCGATCACCCTGCAGGGAGTACAGTCTGCGAGTCCTGCATTTTGGGCAAAAACGCTGATGGTTTTTCCAGCAGAATTGCAACAAATATTTTTTAGCTGAATTTTCATTTTTTACTATTTTTTCAAATGATTGAAGATCCATTTTTTAAAAAATTCCTGTGCAAAAACATGGGTAATGACGAAAATTCGCTTTTATTGCCTTCTCCCGTCTACACTTTGTCTGAATAGGTTATATTGTGTCATAAATGACATAATGCCTTTATCACACAAAGTGGTATCTCACAGTTTGGCACAAGATAATGTGTTTGTCTCCCGGAGGCAAGAACCGGAGTTTCTGTGGCGCATGGGGAGCTTTTTGGTTACACGAATCTTCAGACAAGCACCTTTTTTTCTTGAGGAGGCGGATGTGCGCAAAGGGCTTCGGGTCGTGTGTCTCATTGTGTGCGTTTTGTTTTCGGCCTCCTGCCAGGATGCCGAGGTTCAGATTCCCCTCACCCCGGTGGGTTTGGGGGTGACCGACACCGAAGTCACGTTCGGCTCATCACTGGCCCTGCAGGGCCATGCGGGCTATTTGGGCCAGGAAACCCTGCGCGGCGCCATGAGTTATCTGCGGTATGTGAATGATCAGGGCGGGGTGCACGGCCGGACCATCCGACTCATCACGCGTGATGATTCCTATGATCCCCCCAAATGCCTGGACAACACCCAGCGCTTTCTCATCGAGGACCAGATTTTCGGACTTTTTTGCTATGTGGGTACCCCGACCACGGTCAAGATCCTGCCCCTGGTGGAAGAAACGAAGGTGCCGCTCTTGGGCATGTTCACGGGGGCCAATGCCTTGCGCGAGCCCTTCACCCCCTATCTCATTAATGTCCGGGCCTCCTATTACCAGGAGACTGATGCGGCCGTGGAGCACATGGTCAAGGATCTCGGCCTGACCCGCATCGCGGTCTTCTATCAATATGACGCCTTCGGGTTTGACGGATTGACCGGCACGGAGCTGGCGTTGAAGCGTTTTGGGCTCGAACCCGTGGCGCGCAGCAGCTATGTGCGGGGCACGCATGATATCCGGGAGGGACTTGAGCGGATCCGTGAATCCGGGGCCGAGGCGGTGGTCATGATCGGCACATCCGATCCCTGCGCCAATTTTATCCGCAAATCCTTGGAAAATGAATATTCGCCCATTTTTTACATGGTCTCCTTCGTGGGCGCGAAGGAGTTGTCGCGCAACCTGCTGCAAACCGAAACCAGCGGCGTGGACATCATCATGTCCCAGGTCGTGCCGCCGCCCATCGGCAGGGACGGAACCGTGGCTGAGAGCGCCAAGGAATTCGCCCGCCTCCTGGAGCAGTACTACCCGGGCGAGGAACCCAATTTTGTGGGCTTCGAGGGCTACATCAACGCCAAGGTCCTGGTGGAGGGCCTGCGCCGGGCCGGCCGCGACCTCAGCCGACAGAGCTTCTTGGACGCCATCGCCTCCATGACCGATTTTTCACTGGGTGGGGACGTGCGCCTGACCTTTGGCCCCGAGGATCATCAGGGCATGGACAAAGTCTATTTCACACGCCT